>DATKBG010000120.1:0-7062 GCA_035514255.1 Acidimicrobiia bacterium | reverse complement strand
AGGTACAGGGGTGTCGCTCGGTTGAGCATGTCGACGATGCTCTCGAGCCGGGTACCGGCGCGAATCATGTCGGCGTAGGCGGCGAGCGGGCTGCTGCCGGAGATGAGGAGGACCACCGAGGAGAACACCAGGGCGAACACGATGGCGATCAGCGGGGCTGATAGGGCGAGCACCGCCCGCCGGCCGGCACCGACCACATGGCGCTGCTTGGGAATCCGCGGGGAGTCCTCGGGGTCGGTGACCCGGGGCCCGTCGGTCATGCCGCCGCATCCCCGAGGGCGGCGCCCGTCATGTACGAACCGAGGTCACGCGGGGTCACCGTCTCCGGGTCGAGGGTGGCGACGATCTCCCCGCGGAGCATGACGACGAGCGTGTCGGAGAGGCCAATCAACTCTTCGAGGTCAGCCGAGACGAGCACCGTGGCCATGCCAGCGGCGCGCGCTCGCCTCAAATCGCGCCACACGTCGGCCTGGGCGCCCACGTCGATACCCCGGGTCGGATGGGCGGCGATGAGCACCTCGGGATCAGACACCATCTCGCGCCCGACGATCAGCTTCTGCTGGTTGCCACCGGATAGCGCGTGCGCCGCAACCTCGATGCCCGGCGTGCGTACGTCGAAGGTCGCCACGATCTCGTCGGTGCGGCCCCGCGCCCCCTTGCGGTCGAACCAGATGCCGCGAGAGAACGGCGGAAGCGTCTGATGTCCCAATGCGGCGTTCTCCCACAGCGGCGAGTGGAGCAGCAGGCCCTCGCGGTGTCGGTCCTGCGGGATGTACGCCAATCCGTGCTCCCGACGGCGGCGCACGTTCCACAGGGTGGCATCGGCACCCTTGAACTCGATGGTCCCCGATGCCAGGGCTTGCGTGCCGACCAGCGCATCGATGAGTTCGGTCTGTCCGTTGCCCTCCACCCCGGCGATCCCGAAGATCTCTCCCCGGCGCACATCGAAGGAGACGTCCCGCACCACCGCCCGCTCGTCCTCGTCGAGCACCGTCACCCCCTTCACGGATAGGGCCACGGTGCCGGTCACCGTCGATGACGTCGTCGTCGGCGTGGGCAGTTCGGAACCGACCATGAGTTCTGCCAGATCCGAGGCCGTGACGTCGGAGGGTTTGACCGTGGCCACCGTCTTGCCCTGGCGCAGCACCGTGATCGAGTCGGCGATCTCGAGCACTTCCTCGAGCTTGTGATCGATGAAGATGATTGTCGAGCCTGCCTCCTTCAGATCGCGCATGTTGCGAAACAGTTCTTCTACCTCGTGGGGTACCAGCACCGAGGTCGGCTCGTCGAGGATGAGGATGCGGGCTCCCCGGAACAACACCTTGATGATCTCGACGCGCTGACGCTCCCCGACCTCCAGGGTCTCGACCAGCTCATCGGGGTCGACGCTCAGCCCGTAGGAGAGGCTGACGTCGACGAGGTGCTGCCCAGCGGCCCGGAAGTCGATGCGCCCCAGCGACCTCATCGGCTCGCTACCGAGTATGACGTTCTCGAGCACCGTGAGCTGATCGGCGAGCATGAAGTGCTGGTGGACCATGCCGATGCCCTTGGCGATGGCATCGCTCGGCGAACGGAAGTGCACTTCCTCGCCGTCGACCAGGATCCGACCGGAGTCAGGCTGGAGCATCCCGTAGAGGATCTTCATCAGCGTCGACTTGCCAGCGCCGTTCTCTCCGCATATGGCATGGATCTCGCCCTGTTCGACCTTCATCGAGACACGGTCGTTGGCCACGACACCGGGAAAGGTCTTGGTGACCTCTTCCATCTCGATGGCGTACGACACCGATGCCTCCCGTCGAATTGACCCTGGACGCGCAGAGCGGGACCGAGACTAGCCCGGCCCCGCCCTGCCTCGCCCTTCTAACGGTTCGGACGATCTCTCATCCGAACCGGGCTACTCCATCGTCGACGGAACGACGATGGCACCCGACACGATGCGGGCCTTGAAGTCCTCCAACTGATCGACGATGTCATCGACGAATCCACCGCTGGTGGCGTATCCGACGCCGTCGGCCGCGAGGTTGTACTCGGTCGGTCCGCCGGTGAAATTGCCCGTCAGGTGGTCGTAGATGGCGTAGAACACCGCCACGTCCACCCGCTTGAGCATCGACGTGAGCACGTACTCCCGCTGCTCGGGATCGACCGTGTTGTACTGGTCGGAGTCGACTCCGATACCCCACACCTTCGACCCAGTGGCCTCGGACTGCTCCTTGGCGGCAGCGAACATGCCCGAGCCGGACAGGCCGGCGGCGGCATACACGATGTCCGCACCTTCGCCGTACATGGCGAGGGCGATCTCACGGCCACGGTCGGGTGCCTGGAAGCCGTCGAAGTCGGGGAATGCGGTGATGTACGAGGAGACGACATCGATCGTCGGGTCCACCGCGTGGACACCGGCGACGAAGCCAGCCTCGAACTTCTCGATGAGGCCGATGCCGCTCACACCACCGATGAAACCGACCTTGCCGGTCTCGGTCTTGAGGGCTGCGGCCACACCGACGAGGAACGAACCCTCGTGCTCGGCGAAGACCATGCCGCGACCGTTGTCGCAGAACGGCACAGGCGGGTCCTGCGAGAAGTCGAGCAAGCCTGTGTCGGTGACGGCGAAGTCCACGTCCGGGTTGTTGACACACACGTCCGGGAACGCCACGTCGAACGAGAACCCGTTGCCGATGACGATCGACGAGTTCTCGGCCTGCAGCTGCAGGTCGGTGGCTCGTGCGGCCGCATCGGTCGGTGTGATCTCGGTCACTGTGACACCGAAGTAGAACCGAGCCCAGTCGACGCCACACGCGGCGGCATCGTTGAACGACTGGTCACCACGGCCGAGCAGGTCGAACGTCAGGCCCACGTTCACGCCCGATCCGTCGGCGTCTGCTTCAGCAGCTCCGAGGATCTCGGGACAGAAATCGGGTACGACGACGCCGTTGCCCGCTCCTGTGGTAGTAGTGCCATCGCCGCCGCTATCACCACAGGCCGCCGCCACGAGGGCGAAGGCCGCGATGAGCGCGGCGAAAGCAAATCGCTTTCTCAACATGGTTGTTTGGCTCCTATGCATAGGGTCCGAGTTGGTAGCCCAGTTGGGCGTAAACGGAGTGTAACGGGGACATCGGGCGACTGCCCCGAACCGCGAGAACCCGCATTGAAAGCGACGACCGGGGTGGTCAGTGGGAGACGGGAGACTCGACCGTCGAGTCCACCGACGTGAAAGCGAGCCGCTCCAGGTCCTCGGGGTCGATGTCGACCAGCACCGTCGAACCAGCGGGGAATTCGCCGAACAGCATCTTCTCCGAGAGCGGGTCCTCGAGCATCCGCTGGATGGCACGCCGCAAGGGTCGGGCCCCGAGCTGCGGGTCGTAGCCCTGGCCGGCGAGGAACGCCTTGGCGTCGTCGCTGAGAACCAGTTCGACGGCCTGCGACTTCAGCTGCTCACGAATGCGCACGATCATCAGGTCCACGATCGCCTTGACCTCGTCCATGGTGAGCTCGTGGAAGACGATGACCTCGTCGATCCGGTTGAGGAACTCAGGCCGGAACTGCTTCTTGAGCGCCTCGGTGACCCGCTCCTTGATCTTCTCGTACGAGGCCGCCTCGCTGTCGGTGGAGAACCCGACGGCCTTGCGCTTCATGTCCTGAGTGCCCAGGTTCGAGGTCATGATGATCACGGTGTTCTTGAAGTCGACCGTGCGGCCCTGCGCGTCGGTCAGGCGACCGTCCTCGAGGATCTGCAGCAGGGTGTTGAACACGTCGGGGTGCGCCTTTTCGATCTCGTCGAACAGCACCACCGAGAACGGCTTGCGACGCACGGCCTCGGTGAGCTGGCCACCCTCGTCGTAGCCGACATAACCGGGCGGAGATCCTACGAGGCGACTCACCGTGTGCTTCTCCATGTACTCGGACATGTCGAGCTGGATGAGTGCCGACTCGGTGCCGAACAAGAAGGCGGCGAGGGCCTTGGCAGTCTCGGTCTTGCCGACACCCGAAGGCCCGAGGAAGATGAACGACCCGGAGGGACGCCTCGGGTCCTTGAGCCCGGCACGGGTACGACGAATGGCCCGGCTGACCGCCTGGATCGCCTCGTGCTGGCCGACGATGCGCTCGTGGAGCTCTTCCTCCATGCGCAGGAGCTTGGCGGTCTCTTCCTCGGTGAGGCTCTGGACGGGGATCCCGGTCCACTGCGCCAGCACCTCGGCGATCTGCTCCTCGTCGATGATCGATCCAGTCACGTCCTCGGACTCGCCGAGCGCTGCCTCGTGATCCGTGCGATCGGTGATGAGATCGCGCTCCTGGTCGCGCAGCTGGGCGGCCCGTTCGAACTGCTGGGACTGGACGGCCTCCTCCTTCTGGCTGCGAACGTCGGAAAGCTGCTTCTCGATGTCCTCGAGTTCGGGCGTGGCGGCCTTACGGCGCAAACGCATCCTGCTGCCCGCCTCATCGATGAGGTCGATGGCCTTGTCGGGGAGGAAGCGGTCGGCGACGTAGCGGTCGGCCAGGTTGGCGGCTGACACCAGGGCAGCATCGGTGTACGAAGCCCGATGGTGAGCTTCATACTTGTCACGCAGGCCGGTCAGGATCTGAATGGTCTCGGAGACGTTGGGCTCCTCGACCTGGATCGGCTGGAATCGGCGCTCCAGGGCCGAATCCTTCTCCAGGTACTTGCGGTACTCCTCGAGCGTGGTGGCACCGATCGTCTGCAGCTCTCCGCGGGCCAACATCGGCTTGAGGATGCTGGCGGCGTCGATGGCACCCTCGGCGGCGCCGGCGCCGACCAGAGTGTGGATCTCGTCGATGAACAGGATGATGTCGCCGCGGGTGCGGATCTCCTTCAGAACCTTCTTGAGTCGCTCTTCGAAGTCGCCGCGGTACCGGGATCCGGCGACGAGGGCCCCGAGGTCCAGCGTGTAAATGTGCTTGCCGGCGAGCGTGTCGGGGACGTCCCCGTCGATGATCCGCTGGGCGAGGCCCTCGACGATGGCGGTCTTGCCCACGCCGGGCTCGCCGATGAGCACCGGGTTGTTCTTGGTGCGCCGCGACAGGATCTGCATCACCCGCTCGATCTCGCGCTGACGGCCGATCACCGGATCCAGCTTGCGCTCGCGGGCGTACTGGGTCAGATTCCGACCGAACTGGTCGAGAACCGTCGAACCCGATGCCGACTCGCCCCTCCTGCCCGAAGAACCGGTGGGCGCTTCGCCGCTCTCCTCGCCCTGGGCGCCGGAGAGCAGTTGGATGACCGTCTGACGGACCTTGTGCAGTTCGGCGCCGAGCTTCTGCAGCACCTGAGCGGCGACACCCTCACCCTCGCGGATGAGGCCGAGCAGGATGTGCTCGGTGCCGATGTAGTTGTGGCCGAGCTGGAGTGCCTCCCGCAGCGAGAGCTCCAACACCTTCTTGGCGCGGGGCGTGAACGGGATGTGGCCGCTCGGCGCCTGGGCGCCCTGGCCGATGATCTCCACCACCTGGCTCCGGACCGAATCGAGCGAGATTCCGAGACTCTCCAGACCGCGAGCGGCGACGCCCTCACCCTCGTGGATGAGGCCGAGCAGGATGTGCTCGGTGCCGATGTAGTTGTGGTTCAGGAGCCGGGCTTCCTCTTGGGCGAGGACGACGACCCGTCGCGCCCGGTCGGTGAAACGCTCGAACAATGTGACTCCTCGGACCGTGCCTGGGGTACCGGCGGGTTCGCCGGACCTCCCTAACGACTATAGCGGTGGCCCCGTATCAAGCCTCATATGACGACTCGGGTACCACCCGTGTAACAGATGCGTCGGCCGAATACTTCCCTAACTGAAGGAAGAGAGTGGCCAGTGGCCAGTGGTCAGCTACCGGCTGCCGACGACCTAAGCCTGATCGCGCCTCGGTACCCTTGACCCATGAACACCCCGCCGATACGGGACCTGGTCCCCATCGATCGCGTGTGGGAGAGGATGGACGCCGTCGAACAGCGGCTCATCGAGACCGCCACCTCGGAGGAGAAGGGACTCACCGAGATCCTCCAGCACCTCATGGGCGGCGGCAAGCGCTACCGCCCGCTGCTAGGCCTCGTCGCCGCAGAGCTCGGGCCGATCGACGGCAGCGACCCGGTGGAGGCTGCGGTCGCGGTGGAGCTCATCCATGTGGGAAGCCTCTACCACGACGACGTGATCGACGAAGCCGACAGCCGCCGTGGCGTCACCTCGGTCAACGCCAACTGGTCGAACACGGTGGCCATCCTCGCCGGCGACTTCCTGCTCGCTCGTGCTTCGGAGGTCGCCGCGCCGTTGGGCACCGAGGCTGTCGCCCTGCTGGCGCGCACCTACGCCCTGCTCTGTGAAGGCCAGATGCTCGAACTGACGCTGGCGAACCGCCTCGACACCGATCCCGATGACTACTTCCGTGTGATCGACAAGAAGACCGCCAGCCTCATCCGGACCTCGGCGCGCCTCGGAGCGATGGCCGGCGGAGCTTCCCCGGCGGAGATCGAGACCGCCACCTCCTGGGGCCACCAGGTCGGGATGGTGTTCCAACTGGCCGACGACATCCTCGACCTCGTGGCCACCGAGGACTTCCTCGGCAAGCCAGCAGGCTCCGACATCTTCGAGGGAACCTTCACCCTGCCAGTGCTGCTGGCGGCGCGAGGTGACGACGCTGACCGCATCGAGCTCCTCCTATCGGGAGGCAAGCCATACGACCCCGACGCCGTCGCCGAGGTGATCGACCTGGTGCGCAAGGGAGGGCACGTCGATACCGCCCTGAGCCACGTCGATGCCCACATCGCAACCGCCGAGCGGGCCGTCGCCGCGCTTCCGGTCGGGCAGGTCAGGGACGTGCTCGGCGGACTCGGTCGCTACCTGGTCCAGCGAGTCGAAGCGGCCCGCAGCGCCTAAGAGGCGGCGAGGCCAGGCCCGGCCTGGCACATAGGTACCAAGTACCAAATACCAAGTACCGCGGGCGCAGCCCGCTCAGCTCTCCCGCCGCAGATGCGGGAACAGCAACACGTCGCGGATCGCCGCCTGGTCGGTGAGGAGCATCACCAGGCGGTCGATGCCGAGCCCCATGCCACCGGTGGGCGGGAGGCCGTAT
>DATKBG010000119.1:0-8228 GCA_035514255.1 Acidimicrobiia bacterium | reverse complement strand
TCCCCGACAGCTACCGCGACGAGACCGACCCGACGCTCGCCGCCATCGACTACGTGGCCGGAATGACCGACCGATTCGCCATCCGCGACTTCGAGCGACTCGGCGGCGCGATGCGGACCGACCTGGCCCGCTCGGCGTCATGAGTCCCCCGTCACCGCTCAAGGCCTATCGCCGGGACCGTCAGGACTCCGACTTCTAGCGAACCAGTCGGCTCCCGAGAGAGAAGGCCGCGGTCAGCGCGATTGATGCGGCCAGGGGCGCCATCGAGGCCATCCCGGCAGGTCCGCGCCACACCACGGCGACCACACACGCCATGCCGGCCCAACCGATAGCCGCCCGGACCCGACCGGTGTCGATCGGAACGGGACGACGATCCGTGGTGGACTGGACCCGAACGAGCAGGGCGACAGCAGTGATCAGCGCCACGGCCAGCACCCACCAAGCCGATTGGGAGTCCCAGGCCTCCGGCAGGTCGAGCACTCCCACTACCCGGGCCGCGATGAGACAAGCGGCCGTCGCCAGGGCTGCCCCGACGAGCACCGTGCGACGACTCCTCGGGTCGAACGCCGTCGATGAAGCAGTCGCAATGAGCGCCAGCAGCGCCAGCGGTGGGCCTCCCTCGCTGGTGCTCGCCCAGATGGCGAAGGCACCGACCCCGACCATGTCGAGGGTGTAGGGGGCGGCCCCGGTCGTGCCGGCGACCACCCGGGTGGCCAACAGCCACACGGCGACCACAGCGAGAGATGGTGGTCCGGCCATGGTCACCCACGGCGCTGCGACCGCGGCCAGCGACGCCGCCACCGGATGATCGGGAGTCAACTCCCGAGTCACAGCCCAGGCGAGGAACGACGATCCTCCCGCAGCGATCCCGGCCCGGAAGGCATCGGCGAAACCGCCGCCGGTGAGAAGGGTCACGAGGCCGGCCACCGCTCCGGCCGCCAGGGGAAGGGCGAGCGACAACCGGTTCGACAGGAGCCGGAAGTCCATCGGCCGACCCAGGCCGCTGCGCAGGGTGGTTGGACGGCGATGAGCCTCGGGTTTGCTCATGCGACGACGATAGGCGTCAGGTGTCGCGATCCTCGGCGGTGTCGAGTTCTTCGGTACTGAGACGGGACTGAGCCAGCCAGGCGCTCAGGTCGGTGAAAGGCATCGGCCGGGCGAGGTAGTAGCCCTGGACCAGATCGCATCCGGCGGACCGGAGCTGGTCCCAGGTGGCGCGATCCTCGACCCCCTCGGCGACGACCCGCATGTCGAGCGCGTGGACCAGGGCGATCGTCGAACGCACGATGGCGGCCGACCGAGCATCGGAACTCATGCGCATGACAAAGGAGCGGTCGATCTTGACCTCGTCCACGGGGAGCGACGACAGGTAGTAGAGGGACGAGTACCCGGTGCCGAAGTCGTCGATGCTGAGCTGCACGCCCAATTCATCGAGGCCCTCCAGCACCTGTCGCGCCTTGGCAGAGTCGGCCATCATCGTCGACTCGGTCACCTCGAGGATCACGGCGCTCGGGTCGATGCCGCTCTCCCCGATGATTTCGGCGAGCATCCCGGGAAAAGCCGGGTCATTCAGCGATGACGGGGCGATGTTCACCGCGATCGACAACCCGTCGCGGTCCGCCCCGAGCCGGACGCCGTCGGCGAGTGCGGTGCGGAGAACCAACTCGGTGAGCGGACGAATCAATCCCGTGCGCTCGGCGAGCTCGATGAACTCGTCGGGGGGAATCGATCCCAGCCGGGCGTGCGTCCAGCGCGCCAGCGCCTCGAAGCCCGTAACCCTGCCATCGGCCAGATCCGCTTTCGGCTGGTAGTGGACGCCAAGACCACCGCTGTCGATGGCGGCACGGAGCTCTGCTGCGAGCGCCAGACGACGCGTGCTGTACCGGTCGTGCTGGGTGTCATACACCTCGATGGCCGCGACCGTCCGCTTGGCCTCGTACATCGCCACCTCTGCGTGGCGCAGGAGCGCCGAGCTTTCGGTGCCGTGCTCCGGTGCTAGCGCGATCCCGATGCTCGCTGTCACCTGAAGGGTCAGACCCTCCGTGATCAGCGGTCGCTGAACGGCATCGGCGAAGCGGCGCGCCTCCGCGGCAGCTCCGGTGACCCCGTCGACGCCACGAATGACCACACCGAACTCGTCGCCACCAAGGCGCGCCACGTGCTCGCCGGGACGCGTCGCCTCGGTGAGCCGGCTCGCCACCTCGCGCAGCACCACGTCACCTCGCTGGTGGCCCAGGGTTTCGTTGATCTCCTTGAACAGGTCCAGGTCGATGAGGAGTACGGCGACCGTTTCCGAGTTCCCCATCGCCGTGCGGATCGCATCCTCGGTGACGATCGAGAACTGGAGGCGGTTGGGAATTCCGGTGAGGCCATCATGGAGCACCTGGTAATCCTTTTGGCTGATCTCGCGCTGCAGTCGCTCCATGAGCCGCACCCGCTCGAAGGCTATGCGCGCCCGCCCCGCCAACTCTCCCAACTGACCGAGGTCTGCGCTGGAGGCGGTCCTGCCGTCCGGCAGACCGACGACGATGGTGGTGTCGCTACCTCCACCGCCTCGCAGTGTCGCCAGCATCCCGTCTCGGACGCCGCGCTCTCCGTAATGAGCGACCACCTCGACCGGCGCGTCGACGAGCAGGATCGGCATGTCGACGCGCTCCGCGCCGGCGAGGGCGGCCAGCAGGATCGGTGTCGCCGGGCGTCGAGTGAGAGACGCTTCACTCGAACGGCGGGAGGTCACCGTCGATCCGACCCCACGCGCCATGACGACCTCGGCCAGATCTGCCCCGAATACCTCGAGGCAGGTATCGATGGTGGCGACTACGAGCTCGTCGGTGGTGTCGGCGACCTCACACACCGCGGCAAACCGATGGATGACCTCGAGATCGTCGAGTCGGCGCCCAGCCGCTCGGTGGGACCGCCATGACCACCAAGCCAGCATGATGGCCAGGCCGGACAGGACCCCGCCCGCAGCAGCACCGATCGCCCCCCATGGACGGAGCGCCAGCAGGGCACCCGCGCCAGCGGCGATCACGACGGTCGCGAACGGGCGACCACGGCTCCAACGACTCTGGTGATGCATGCCCTGTTCTATCGGCAAAACCTAGCGATACTCAAGCCGAAGCCACATGAGTACCCTGCGGCGGTGCCTGCGCCACGCGTGGCCCTCATCGTCAACGAGCACGCCGGGCGGGGCCGGGTGGCCCGTCAGATTCCCGCAATCGCCGACGCTCTTTGGGCTCACGGCATCGAGCCCACGATCCTGCCGACCCGTGGGCCTCTCGACGCCGTTCGGCTGGCCCGCCAGGCGGCAGAGGAGCGTTTTGCCACCGTCGTCGCCGTCGGTGGCGACGGCACGGTCAACGAGGTAGCCAACGGTCTGATGGCAGGGCCCGCGGACCGACCGAGACTCGGTATCGTCGCCGCCGGTTCGGGCTGCGACTTTGCGAAGAGCTTCGGTCTCCCCAAGCGGTTCGACGGCAGCCTCCGCGGCGTCGTCGGTCCAACCGTGTCCATAGATGTGGGACGGATCGAGTGTCAGGGACCCGACGGATCCATCGTCCGTCACTTCGTCAACGTGGCGGAGGCCGGGATGGCAGCGGCGACGGCCGGCCTGGCTGCCCGGCTCCCACGGTGGGTAGGACGAGCCCGATACCTGCTCGCCTTCTGGCCGACGCTCGCTTCCTATCGGCCCACGGCGATCACCGTGACCGTCGCCGGGGAGGTCCACAGTGGAGTGGCGCACAACGCCCTGGTCGCCAACGGGCGGTACTTCGGCGGGGGCATGCTCATCTCACCCCACTCCGACCCCGGCGATGGACTCTTCGACGTGCAGGTGAGTATCGGGCCGAAGCGGCAGGCGCTGACGCTCATCCCCCGCATCTATCGCGGTTCCCACCTACCGAACCGACGGATCGTCGAGTTCGCGGGCGATCGCGTGACCATCGAGTCCGACTCACCGATCCCGGTCGAAGCCGACGGCGAGCCAGTGGGATCGACTCCGGCAACATTTACGGTCGTGCCCGGCGCCCTCGACCTCGTCAGCGCATCTTGAGACGCTTGCGCTCGCTCTCGGTGAGATGCCGCTTTCGGATTCGGATCGCCTCGGGGGTCACCTCGACCAGTTCGTCGTCCTGAATCCACTCGATCGCCGTTTCCAGCGTCATCAGCCGTGGAGGCTCCAGACGAACAGCCTCGTCATGACTGTGGGTACGGATGTTGGTCAACTGCTTGGCCTTGGTGGGGTTGACCTGCATCTCCTCGGGGCGCGACGACTCGCCGATCACCATGCCCTCGTAGACCTCGTCTCCCGGTCCGATGAACAGCTCTCCGCGCTTCTGCAGGTTGTCCAGGGCATGCGCCGTCGCCGCGCCACCTCGATCGGCCACCATGGCCCCACCCTGGCGGGTAGGGAGTTCTCCGACCCACGGGACCCAGCCGTCGTGGTGCTGGTGGACGAGCGCCGTGCCCCGGGTGGCCGTCATGAGTAGCGATCGAAACCCGAGCAGTCCCCGCGCCGGCGCGGTGACGGTGACGATGGTGCGGCCCGTGTCGCCCGGGCGGAGGTCGATGACCTGACCCCGGCGCGGTGCCGCCGCCTGGGTGACCGCGCCGACGTACTCGTCGGGCACGTCGACGACGGCCCGTTCGAAAGGTTCATGCGGTGCTCCGCCGATCTCGCGGATGATCACCTCGGGCCGGCTCACCTGGAGCTCGAAGCCCTCACGACGCATCGACTCGATGAGGACTGCCAGCTGCAGTTCTCCCCGTCCGGCCACCTCCATCACGTCGGCACTCGTGGTTGGCCCCAGGCGGATCGACACGTTGCCGAGGACCTCGCGTCGCAGGCGGTCCTGGATCTGACGGGAGGTGAGGAACCTCCCATCCTTGCCGGACAGCGGTGAGGTGTTGACCCCAAAGGTCATGCGGAGAACCGGTTCGTCGATCTCCAGGCGGGGAAGGGCGACCGGGTCGTCGGGATCGGCGATGGTGTCGCCGATCTCCACTTCGGGAAAGCCCGCGAGCACGAAGAGGTCACCGGCGGCGCGCTCGAGCACATCGCGGCGGTCGAGCCCCACGAACCCCAGCAACTGCGTGAGTTTGCGGCGCAGCGGTGGTTCATCCTCGGAGGCGTGACACAGGGCGACACTCTCACCGGAGCGCATCGTCCCGCTCACCACCCGTCCGATAGCGAGACGACCGAGGTAGTCGGAGGCATCGAGGTTGGTCACCAGTGCCTGGAGGGGCGCGTCCGGGTCGCCGGCAGGTGCCGGAATGCCTGAGAGGATCGCATCGAACAACGCGCCCAGGTCGTCGCCGTCCCCGGGCACTCCGATGCCAGAAACACTCTGCCCCATCCGGGCGATCGTGGACACGATGGGGAACTCGATGAACCGGTCGGCTGCGTCGAGGTCGAAGAAGAGTTGATACACCTCGTCTACCACCTCAGTGGCCCGAGCGTCGGATCGGTCGACCTTGTTGACCACGAGGACGGCCGGAAGTCCGAGGGCCAGCGCCTTCGACAGCACGTATCGAGTCTGTGGCATCGGCCCGTCGGCGGCGTCGACGAGGAGGAGGATGCCGTCGACCATGGCGAGGGCACGTTCCACCTCGCCGCCGAAGTCGGCATGGCCCGGGGTGTCCACGAGGTTGATGCGGGTTCCCTGCCACTCCACCGATGCGGCTTTGGCCAGAATGGTGATGCCACGCTCGCGTTCCTGATCGCCGCTGTCCATGACGCGGTCGACCCTCTCTTCGTGGGAGGCGAACACGCCGGCAGCGCCGAGCATGGCGTCGACGAGGGTCGTCTTGCCGTGATCGACGTGCGCGACTAGCGCGACGTTGCGAAGGGGGAGTTCAGGCACGGAGCGCGCGATGGTACAAGAGAGCCAACAGCTAACAGCTAACAGCCAGCAGCCAGCAGCCAGCAGCCAGCAGCTAACCGTCCACCGTCAACCGTCAGAGCTACCAGCCAGGGCCCAGCAGCCGGGTGACCATCGGTCGGCGGTACCGTTCGCCCATGACTTCCGCCACCGACCGGCTGCAGATCACCAACATCGCCCTTGCCATCCTCCATGCGGCTCAGGCGGTCGTGGTCGTGGTCCTGGCCAACGACTTTGCGCTCCCGGTCACCGCAACCTTCATGGATGGACCGCCCGGTGGGCCTCCCGCCCTCTCAAGCCTTTTCGAGGTCCGGGTCGCATGGGGAGTTGCTGCATTTCTGCTGATGTCGGCCGTGGCACACGCCACCATCGCCCTCCCGGGGGTGAACGGCTGGTACCGCCGGCATCTGGCGGAGGGTCGCAACTACGCGCGCTGGATCGAGTACTCGTTCAGCTCGACCGTCATGATCGTGCTCATCGCGATGATCACCGGCATCACCGATGTGGCGGCGCTGGTCGGACTCGCCGGCGCCAACGCCGCCATGATCCTGTTCGGCCTGATCCAGGAGCGCTACGAGAGGCCCGGCACACCGAGTTGGCTTCCCTTCGGCCTGGGCTCGCTGATCGGGGTGATCCCATGGGTCGCCATCGGGGTGTACCTGTTCACGCCGGGTGTCAATGCCAGCCCGCCAGCGTTCGTGTACGCCATCTACGTCTCGCTCTTCGCCTTCTTCAACGTGTTCGCTCTGAACATGGTGCTCCAGTACCGCGCTCGCGGAAGGTGGGCCGACTACCTGTTCGGCGAGCGGGTTTACATGCTCCTGAGCCTCACCGCCAAGTCGGCGCTCGCCTGGCAGGTCTTCGCCAGCACCCTCGCCGTCTGACCCGCGGGAATAGTCGGGGTCGATGACCGGGTTGTCTGAGGTATCCCCTCCGAGAGGCCACGCATGACCGGTATACGCCGCCTCAACCATGCCGTCTTGTTCGTCTCGGATCTCGACCCTGCCGTCGCCTTCTACCGCGACGTGCTCGGCTTCGAAGTGATCGAGAGAGTGGAAGGGCGCATGAACGCTGCGTTTCTGCGTGCCGCCGACTCGCAGAACCATCACGATCTCGGACTCTTCGGCCTCGGCGTGGGAACGCCCAAGGCGCCCCGTGGGACGACGGGTCTGTATCACCTGGCCTGGCAGGTGGACACCATCGATCAACTCGTCGCCATCCGCGACGGCCTCATCGCGTCGAGAGCGTTCACCGGTGAGTCGTCACACGGCGCCACCTTGAGCCTCTATGGAGCCGACCCCGATGGCAACGAGTTCGAGGTGCAATGGATGCTCCCGCGCGCGGCATGGGGTGAGTACGAGACCAAGGGAGTGGTGGAACACCTCGACCTCGCCGCCGAGGTGACCAGGTGGTCCGGAGTGGGTACCGCCGACGAGTTGGGAACCGCTGCCCGGGTCGACTGACCGCTACGGGGGGTTCGCGAACAAGGTGACCTCGATCTGACACCTCAGGGCGGGGTCGGCAGTCGTCGGTCCGGCCGGCGCGGCGACACCTAGGATCCTCCTATGGGCGAGAAGATCGACCTGCGCTCAGACACCGTCACCATGCCATCCGTGGATATGCGGCGCGCCATGGCTGAGGCCGAGGTGGGGGACGACCAGTACGGCGAGGATCCCTCTGTCGTCCGTCTCCAGAGTGAGACCGCCGATCTCCTGGGAACTGAGGCGGCGCTCTTTCTTCCGTCGGGAACGATGACCAACCAGGTCGCGCTGCGGACATTGACTCGGCCGGGCGACGACGTGTTGGTGCCGACAGAGCCCCACATCGTCATGCATGAGACGGGTGCAGCCGCCGCCAATGCCGGCGTTCAGTTCACCACGGTCGGAAGCGGCGGCACCTACACCGCCGACCAGGTGCGGGAGGCGATCAAGCCCGTCGGCCACATCGTGTATCCGCCGACGACGCTGCTCGTTGCCGAGAACACCCACAACCGAGCCGGTGGAATCGTGTTCCCGCAGGACATACTCGGTGCTGCGGTGAGCGTGGCCCGGGAGCACGGGCTGGCCACCTACTTGGACGGAGCACGCATTCTCAACGCGGCAGTGGCGTCTGGAGTCGAACCGGCGCGGCTCACCCGAGGGTTCGACCTCATCGGCATGTCGCTGTCGAAGGGCCTGGGCGCGCCGGTCGGGTCGATGCTCGCCGGGTCGAAGGACCTCATCGGGATAGCCCACCGATACCGCCGGATGGCAGGTGGAGCGATGCGCCAGGCGGGCATAATTGCCGCCGCAGGGTCGTACGCCCTGGCCAACAACGTGGCCCGGCTCGCCGAGGATCACGCCAACGCGC
>DATKBG010000118.1:0-8555 GCA_035514255.1 Acidimicrobiia bacterium | reverse complement strand
GTCGCCACCGTCATCCTGGAACACGCCTTCGGCCTTCAGGAACCAGCGATGGTCATGGAAGGTCTCTGGCTGGCTCGAGCCGAAGTAGACGAGCACGCCCCGGGTGTCGACTTCGAAGGGGTTGGAGCGGGTGAGTGCCTGGCCCCCGGAGATGTCGACCGGTGGGCCGTCGCCGCCGGAGTCCACGAACGCGTCCACGGAGAGGCCGTTCTGGTCGTAGGAGATGACGACGCCCTTGCAGGCGCCGAACAGGCTGGAACCGTCGTCGGTCTCGTCGAAATCGCCGGAGACCGCGTCGAGGAACTCCTCGTCGGTGACTGCACCTATCTTGTCGTCCCAGATGCCAGCGATTCCCTCGGGCGGCAGCTCGCCCAGATCGGGGATCCCGTCCCCGTTGATGTCGACGAAGTCACCCTGGAACTGAGTCGGGATGAAGTCCATCAGGTCGATCTGCTCTTCGGTGCCGGCCAGTGCGGCCGGGGCGGTGACGAGCAGGAGCAGGGCACAGGCGGTTGTAAAGCGCATTGCTCGACGAACGGTCATGGGTCCCCTTCCGGTCGGGGGCAATGCTACTCCCGAGAATCAGACCTCGTCGGGAGGCTCCATGTCGTCGAGGACGATGTCAAACCGGTGTTCGCAGTCGGCGCAGACGTAGGCGACGACATCCCCTGGGTAAAAGTCATCATCCGGGGGCGGAGCCGAGAGCAACCCCGCGGTTCCTCCACACTCGACGCAGGTGATCTCAGTGGGTACGTCCATAAAGCCAGAGTAGGGAGAGCCGCCGCGAGTGCCTAGGGCCATCAGGCCCCAGGCCCTGGCTCTCGCTACTCGCTACTCGCTACTCGCTACTCCCCTCTAGCCTTGCCTCTCGTGCGTAGAACCTTCTCATTGCTCGCCGCGTTGACACTGGCCGCTTCGGCGTGCGCCTACGAGTCGTCGGGTACCACCACGACCACTTTCATCGAGCCCGAGGACCTGCCGCCAGCGCTCGGTCCGGCCGACATCGAGCTCTCGGATCAGCGCGTCGACGGGTCTTTCTTCGTCGTCGACCTGGTGTCGATGCCCGCTGCCGGATGGGTGGTGGCGCGGGTCGACGAGGCAGGCGCACCGGGGGAGGTCATCGGGATCAGCGAGCTACTGTCGATCGGCGTCATCGAGCTGGTGGCCGTCCCGTTCTTCGTCCCGATCAGCGAAGACACGCCGGTGCATGTCAGCATTCACGTCGACGTGGACCGCGACGGCCGGTTTACCTACCAGCCCCCGGACTCGTTCATCGACGAGATAGCTGTGCGCGAAAGCGGCGAGCCGGCTTCGGATCGGGCCGTGATCAGCCTGCTGCCACCGCTCGCTCCCACCGAAATCTTCGTCGAAGACCAGGCCACCGATGGGACGTTCGTGGGTGACATCGCCGTGGTGCTACCCGCTCCGGGATTCGTCGTGGTGCACGCTGACGAGGGCGGATCCCTCGGGCCGGTGCTCGGATTCAGCACGCTGATCCCCGCCGGGGGGTCCGAGGGCATCGAGGTTGTTCTCGAACCCCCGCTGGCGCTCACCGGCGTCGTCTACGTCGCCGTCTACATCGATCGCAACGCCGATCTCGAGTTCGGGCCAGGCGAGGATGCCGATGAGGTCGGCGTGTGGGACGACGGTGCGCTGGCGATCGTCCCGGTGACCCTCACCGTGCCCGACCGGGCGCCGGCCGTGGTGGAGGTGTCCGATCAGACCGGAAGTGGCGGGAGCGTGGCGGTGGCATCCGTCCAGCTGCCGTACGCCGGCTTCATCGAAGTCCTGACCGACGACGATGGTGAGCCCGGAACGCGAATCGGCGTGTCGGACCTCCTCGATGCGGGGTCGCACGAGGACGTGGAGATCGCCCTCGCCACCAACCGGACGTCCTCGGCGACGCTCTGGGTGCGCCTGTGGGTAGACCTCGACGGGAGCGGCGAGCTCTCCGTCGGCGACGCGATCGCCCTGGTCGCGGTAGGCGGCGAGCCAGCACAAGCGACCTTCAGCTTCACCGTTCAGTAGCAGGCTGCGCTGCCTAGCGGACAGCTAAAGAGCTCACAGCCAGACAGCCGCCAGGTTCGACTGGCTGTGAGTTCACGCGGTACCAAGTACCAAATACCAAATACGGGCTGGCTGTGAGCTGTTGACTGTGAGCTATGAGCCAGGTAGAGCGGCCGCCCGCGAGAGCATCGCCGGGGGCTGGGCGTGACCCAGTTTCTCAGCCAGCCAGAGCCCGGTCTCGGTCATCGCCGTCGTATCCACTCCGTGCTCGATGCCCATCGCTGTAAGCATGGCGGTCAGGTCTTCGGTGGCCAGGTTGCCGCCGGCGCCGGGCGAGAACGGACTGCCTCCGTATCCGCCGACCGCCGAGTCGAGGGTCGCCACTCCGAAGTCGAGGGCGGCCACCGCATTGGCGTACCCGGTGTTGCGGGTGTTGTGGAAGTGACAGCGCAGTGGCGTGTCTCCCACGGCTGTCGCCACCGCATCGAGCACCCGGCGCACCGTCGTCGGCACGCCGGCTCCGATGGTGTCACCGAGGGCGATCTCGTCCGCCCCCGCCTCCGCCATGCGTTGGGAGATGTCCGCCACCCGCTCGATCGGCACCCGGCCCTCGACCGGATCCCCGAAGGCCACCGTGATGGTGACGGTTGTTGGCCTCCCGGCGTCGCGGGACGCAGCGATCAGGTCGGCCACCTCGTCGTTGCGGGTGGCCGCGGCAGCGTTGGTGTTCTTCATGGCGTAGCCGTCGGAGGCGTAGGCGACGAGGTTGATCTCGTCGAGATCGCAGGCCAGGGCTCGTTCCATCCCCCGGTCGTTGAGGACCAGGCCGCTCGCGGCGAACGACCGGTCGCCGAGCGCCTCACAGATCTCCTCGGCCCCCGCCATCTGGGGGAGCAAAGAGGGGTTGGCGAACGAGACGGTCTCGACGCGTCGCGCCCCCGCAGCTTCCAACCGTCGGATCAGCGAGATCCGATCCGCTACCAGCAGGACCGACTCGCCTTGGAGGCCGTCCCGTGGTCCGACCTCGACGATGCCGACGGAGGTCAGAGATTGCCTCGCTTTTCCTGCTCGCGCTCTATCGCTTCGAACAGGGCCTTGAAGTTGCCCTTGCCGAAGCCGGTGGCGCCTCGCCGTTCGATGAACTCGAAGAAGACCGTCGGGCGGTCCTGGAGCATCCGGGTGAAGATCTGGAGCAGGTATCCGCCGTCGTCCTGATCGACGAGGATGTCGAGCTCCTCCACCTTGGCCCGGTCGACGTCGACATCGGCCATCCGGGTCCAGACGTCCTCGTAATAGGTCGCGGGCACGGAGAGGGTCTCGAGTCCGCGCCGACGCGTCTCCGAGACCGTGTGAATCAGGTCATCGGTGTGCTGGGCGATGTGCTGCACCCCGGCACCCCTATAGAACTGGATGTACTCGTCGATCTGCGACTTCTTCAGGCCCTCGGCGGGCTCGTTGATCGGCAGCTTGATGATGCCGGTGCCGTCCCACATCACCTTCGACATCAGCGCGGTGTACTTGGTGCTGATGGCGTCGTCGTCGAAGTGCTTGAGCATGGTGAAGCCGAACACCCGCTCATAGAACTCGACCCAGTAGTCCATCTTGCCGAGTTCGACGTTGGCGACGACGTGGTCGATGAACTGGAGGCCGATGGGTCGGGCGATCTCGTCGACTCGCGGTTCGAACCCCGGGAAGCCGCCGTCCCGCTGGACGAACGAGTGAACGGTGTTGCCATAGATCTGGATTGCCGACACCACCATGCGACCGTGGTCGTCTTCGATGACGTGCGGCTTGGTCGCAGCCTCGGCTCCCCGCTCCATCGCCACCTCGAATGCCGCTTCGGCGTCGGGTACGTCGATGGCCACGTCGTGGACACCAGGGCCGTGGAGCGCCACTTGCTGGCTGACCGGATGGTCCGGCGTCATCGAGCCGGTGACGATGTGGCGGATGTCCCCCTGTTCGAGCAGGTAAGAGGCGGTCTCGCGGCTGCCTCCCGTCTCGGGGCCCCGATACCCGGTGATCGAGAAGCCGAGGACGTGGCGGAAGAACTGTGCCGTCTGATACGCGTTGCCGACCCACCACTCGAGATGGGAGAAGCCCTTGAGAGGCATGTCGTCCCGGGCGGCCATCGCCGCCGCCCGCTCCAGGGTGTTCGAGTCGGTCGTCATCGCCTGCACCTCCGAATACTGCGCACTGGCCTCGAAGGATATCGGGGCACGGTCACTCGGTGGGATTCGAGGCGGCCGCTCAGTCCTTTGACTTCTTGGCCTTCTTGGCTGCCCGCTTCTCTTTGAGATCCCGGGCAGGTGCCTTCTTGTCGGCGCGCCCGCCCTTGTCCTTGGTCGCCATGGGGTTGCCCTCCCTATATCGCGGGTCCAAGCATAGAGAGCTCATGGCTCATAGCTCCCAGCCCGGTACTCAGTACTTGGTACTTGGTATTTGGTATTAAGAGTAGGTAGCTCACAGCTCACAGCTCACAGCCAGAGTCGCGCTGGACGAGTGTCTGGCTGTTAGCTGTGAGCTGTTGGCTGTCTGCGATCTGCCGTCTGTTGTCTAGCCTCTCTCTATGCCTTTGGAAGTCACCCGCAGGGATGCTCGTCTCGCCGGCCTGTCCGGGTTGATCGACTACGCCGGGCTGTTCCCGCCTGAGTCCCTCGACATGGCCGGTGCCGTCGCCGGGTACCGCGAGGCGCTCGAGGGTGATCACGCCTGGCTGGTGGATCGCTATATCTGCCCGGTGTCGCGACTCGAGGAGCTCGCCGGTCACCTGATGGCGTCACTTCGTTCGGGCGACGCGCCGTGGCGACTCGTGGCCGTAGCGGATGACAGGTCCGACGACTGGCTGTCGGCGGTGGATGCCGACGCCGCACGGGTACGGGGGTTCGAAGTCGTGATGTCCGGTGGCGCCGTCGTCGAGGTCGTGGAGCGGCGGGTCGCTGCGGATGGCGTCAGGCCCGACGACATCGCGGCCGCCTCGCGTTCGTTCGGTCGTTTTGTCTCCTACGAGGTCCCCTGGTCCGATCCCGACCTGGAACGATCGTTGCGATCCCTCGCTTCCGCTCGTGAGGCTTCTGGTCGGTCGCTCGGCGCCAAGATCCGAACCGGTGGCGTCACCGAGGATGCCTTCCCTCCCCCCGAGGCAGTCGCCGGGTTCCTGATCGCGTGCCGTGATCTCGGTCTCCCGCTCAAGGCCACCGCCGGGCTGCACCACCCGGTGCGGCACCGTGATGCAGCCACCGGGTTCGTGCACCACGGATTCCTGAACCTCCTCGCCGCGGCTGCGTTCGCCATCGACGGCGCCGCCCTCGATGAGGTCACCGCCGTCCTCGCTGACGACGATGCCGCCGCCTTCGCGCTGATTCCCGCCGGCCTCACCTGGCGAGATCGACGCGCCGGTGTCGACGCCCTCACCGCCGCCCGCTCCTCGCTGCTGCGGGCCTACGGGTCGTGCTCGGTCCGGGAGCCGGTCGACGACCTGACGGCCCTCGGTGTCTTGCCGGTGGAGCCGTGACCGGGTCACGACTGCCGGTACCTCCGGGCAGCGACTTCTCGCTGCACAACCTGCCGTACGGCGTCGCCGCCCGGGAGGGCACCGGTCATGCGGTGATCCGGATCGGCGACCACACCGTCGACCTCACCGCGCTCGCCGGGGCCGGGCTGTTGTCGCCGGAGGCTGCGGAGGTGCTCGGTCCGGGCACCCTCAACGCTTTCCTCGCTGGTGGTCGCCCCGTGTGGCAGGAAACGAGGCACCGACTGGTCGAGCTGCTGTCGACGGATGCCTTCGACTCGATACCGGCACCCGCGATCCGATCGGTGAGCGACGAGACGCTGCTGCTGCCGTTCGATCCGGGCGACTACGTGGACTTCTACTCGTCCCTGGAACACGCGTCGAACCTGGGCCGCATGTTCCGACCCGACGGTGACCCGCTCCTCCCCAACTGGCGCCACCTGCCGGTCGGCTATCACGGCCGGGCGAGCAGTGTCGTGGTCAGTGGGACGCCGGTCACCCGACCCCGCGGACAGGTCGTGCGTGGCGAGGCGCCACCCACTCTGGAGCCGACGGCGGGATTGGATATCGAGTTGGAGGTCGGTTTCGTCACCGGGCCGGGCAACCCCCTGGGGACGCCGATCGACATCGACGATGCCGGTGATCACATCTTCGGTCTGGTGCTGGTCAACGACTGGAGCGCCCGCGACATCCAGCGGTGGGAGTACCAGCCGCTCGGACCCTTCCTCGGTAAGTCGTTCGCCACCACCGTATCGCCCTGGGTGGTGCCACTCGATGCCCTTGCCCCGTTCATGGTCACCCCACCGGCCCAGGACCCTGCCCCACTCGAGTACCTCAACGCGTCCGGTGATTGGGGCCTCGACCTCGAACTGGAGGTGTCGCTGTCATCGGAGGCGATGCGATCCGCCGGGACCGGCCCGCAGGTGATCTCGCGTACCAACTTCAAGCGCATGTACTGGACCATGGCCCAGCAACTCGCTCATGTCACCGTCAACGGGACCGACGTTCGGCCCGGCGATCTCTATGCGTCGGGCACCGTCTCCGGCACCGAGCCCGGGCAGTTCGGGAGTCTGATCGAGCTCACCTGGAACGGGCGTGACCCGATCACGCTCCCCGATGGGTCCGAGCGTCGCTTCCTCGAAGACGGCGACGAGGTCGTCCTGCGCGGCTGGTGCGAGGCCGAGGACATCAGGGTCGGTTTCGGCGAATGCCGGGGCATCATCGTGTCGGCTCAGGAGTCCTAAAGGGCCCTCTCGCGCCCCGATCAACTGTGCTCTCTGGCTGTGAGCTGTGAGCTCTTGGCGGTACCAAGTACCAGGTACCAAATACCAAATACCAGGTCCCAAATACCAGATACCAAGTACTCCTGCGACTGTCGCAGGCTCATCCTCTGAGCGCCTGGCTACCCTCGCGCCGATGCCGCTCAACTTCGATCTCGGTGGCAAGACCTATGACCGCTCGACGGTCACGGTGACCGCCGAACAGATCGCCGACTATGCCGCCGCCTCCGGCGATGACAACCCACGCCATACTCCCGGTGACGACCAGATCGCCTCACCGGTGTTCCCCGTCGTCTACGGGTCGCCGGGCATCTCGATGGTGGCTCTCGATCCCGAATTGGGGGTGGAGAACCCGCTGATGATCATCCACGGCGAGCAGCGTTTGGTTCACCACCGGCCGGTTCGCCCCGGTGAGACTCTTGAGCTGACACCGTCCCTCGAGTCGGTGGAGGACAAGTCCCGTTCGGCGGTGTTCGTGGCCGCGGTTCGGGCGACGACACCCGACGGCGAGCCGGTCAACGATCAGTACAGCACGATCGTCGTGCGCGGCGGTGGCTCCGGTGGGGAGCGGGCCCGGTCCACTTCGAAGGCGTCGCCCGACCCGGGTGAGCCCAGGGCCACCTTCGTTCGTCACGTTCCCACCGACATGCCGTCGCGGTACGCGGCAGCCTCGGGGGACCACAATCCAATCCACCTCGACGACGCCATCGCCACCGCGGTCGGGCTCCCCGGCGTGATCAACCACGGTCTGGGCACCCTGTCGCTGGTGGTTGGTGGGATCGTGGCCGAGGTCCTCGAGGGGGATGCCGCCGGCGTACGAGCCGTCGAGGCGCGCTTCACCGACCTGGTCATCCCGGGCAGCGACCTGACTACGAGCGTGTGGGAGTCCGACGGTGAAGGCGTCGACTTCGAGACCAGACGACCCGATGGGGCTGTGGTGGTCACCGGTAGGCTCGGAACCTCCTGATGGCCACGGTTCGCCTGTTCGCCCGCCTCCGCGAGATCGCCGGTGCTGACCGCGTCGAGATCGATGGGACGACGGTCGGATCGATCCGGGATGCCGCTGCCGCCCGATTCGGCGACGAGTTCGCTGCCGCCATGACCGGCGCCCAGGTGTGGGTGGACGGGGTGCGGGTGCCGGCCGACTCGGAGGTCGCCGATGGTGCCGAAGTGGCGATCCTGCCCCCGGTGTCCGGCGGAGCCTTCGTCGTCCGATCGCCGGTGACCTTCGAGTTCGGACTCGTCGTCGCCTTCACCGCCGGACTCACCGTGGCGAACTTCCTCTCCATCCAGTGGCTCGCCGTGGTCACCGTGTTCCTCATGACCCTGTGGGCGTACGACATCGTCGGCACGGGCGAGCGTCGGGGTCTGTTCGTGGGGTCGGTGCCTATCCACCTGGGAATCGTCGGTGGTGTGCTCGCCACCTACCGGTTTGGCGCGGTGGGGATGGCCGCCGCGATGGCAGGGACAGTGTTGCTCGGACTCATCTCGGGGGTGCTGCGCGAGCACCTGCGCGACGTGGACTCCATCGCCGCCACCGCACTCCTCGGTCTCGCCGGCTGTATCGGCGGCTCGTCGCTGATGCTCATTCGCCTGCGCTCCCGTGACGAAGCGACGGTCTTCCTGGTGATCGCTCTCGCCGCCATCGTCGTGGCGTGGCTCTCGGATCGGTCCGACATGCCGATCGTCGATCCGATGATCGGGATGATCCTTGGTGGTTTGCTCGCCGGGCTCGCCGCGTCGGCGCTCTGGGCACCGAC
>DATKBG010000117.1:0-7509 GCA_035514255.1 Acidimicrobiia bacterium | reverse complement strand
CCACCACGGGTGGGCTCCGTCGGAGACGCTCAGGTACCGGCCCACGGACCGTGCCGCTCCGGGCCTGCCCGCCTGGGCCGCGATCTCACCATAGGTGACCACCTCGCCCGGGGAGAGCGCGTCGAGGGTGCTGGCGATCGCCTGTTCCCAGTCCGTCATGTCGTCCCGAAGAGGCGATCCCCCATGTCGCCGAGGCCCGGGGTGATGTAGAAGCTGGGGTTGAGTCCGACATCGAGGGTCGCGGTCACGATGCGAACGTCGGGGTGTGCCGTTTCCATGGCAGCGACGCCTTCCGGCGCCGCCACCACACACAGGCAGATGATGTTGGTGGCACCGGACTCCTTGGCCTTGGCGACCGCCCAGGAGAGGGACCCCCCGGTGGCGAGCATCGGCTCCAGGACGAGCACCGTCGCATCCGCCAGGTCGGGCGGTTTGAAGTAGTACTCGATCGGCTCGGCGGTCTCCTCGTTGCGCTGCACGCCGGCGAACCCGACCTTCACGTGGGGGATCATGTCGACGACGGCATCGAGGAGGCCCAGGCCAGCCCTGAGCACCGCGATCGCCACCACCGGCGAGGCAACCTTGCCGTCGGTCGGCTCGAGGGGTGTCTCCACGGTGATGGCCTTGGTCGGCAGGTCGCGGGTCGCTTCGATCAAGAGGGCGTAGGTGAGCCTGCGAGCGGCGGCCCGGAAGGTCTCCGGCTCGGTCGTCTTGTCCCGCAGCACGGACAGGTAGTGGTCGGCGAGCGGGTGGTCGAGCACGGTGATTGGCATGGCCCCCGAGGTTACTCAGGCGCGGAGTCCGGGGTCTGCTGTCTGCCGTCTGCTGTCTGCCGTCTGTCTACTGGTATGCTCTCGCCCGTCGGTCATGCTTCGTGCCGACGCATCCAGGGACCGATGGTCGGGTGTGACGATGTTGCTGTTACGCCACGGGCCGTCGGCGGAGATCTGAAGGAAGAGGTGACCAATGGCGGTGAAGATCCGCCTGACCCGCAAGGGGAAGAAGCACCAGCCGACCTATCGGGTGGTGGTCGCAGACGCGCGCAGCCCGCGCGACGGCCGCTTCATCGAGCAGATCGGACGGTACGACCCTCGTCAGGAGCCGTCGATCATCGAGATCGACAACGAGCGCGCCGCCTACTGGCTGGCGAGCGGCGCCCAGCCCTCCGATCAGGTACGCAAACTGCTCGAGGTCAGCGGTGCCTTGGAAGCTCGACCGGAGAAGGTCCGCGCCGTACACGTGGTCGGTGAAGACGCTCAGCGTCAGGCCGAGGCGGAGGCGGAAGCCGCGGTCACCGAAAGTGCGGATGCCGAGGAAGAGGACACGCCGGCCGAGCCAGTCGCCGAGGTAGAAGCCGAGGCCACCCCCGACGCCGAAGCCGTTGCCGAGGCCGAAGCCGTTGCCGAGGCCGAAGCCGAAGCCGAAGCCGAACCCGTTGCCGAGCCCGAAGCCGAACCCGTTGCCGAGGAAGCGGAAGCGTCCGCAGAGTCTGCCGACGAGACCGCCACCGACGAGGAGGAGAAGCCATGAAGGGTGAAATCGTCGAGCGCGTCGTCGAGTTTCTTGCCAAGGAGATCGTCGAGGATGCCGATGCGGTGAGCGTCACCATCGTCGAGGACGGTCCCGAAGAAGTCACCGCCGAGGTGCGCGCTGCCAAGCCCGACATGGGTCGGGTCATCGGTCGCCGGGGTAGGGTCGCCAAGGCGATCCGCGAGATCGCCCAGGTCGCTGCCGATGAAGAGGGCCTGCAGGCCCGGGTTGAATTCATCGACTGATCCCCTGGTCCCGGTCGCCCGTATCGGACGGCCACACGGCGTGCGCGGTGAGGTCACCGTTCGCGTCATTCCCGACGGTCCGGGCGAATTTCAGCCAGGGGTCGTCTTCCAGCTCGCTGACGGTGGTTCACTGGCGCTGCGCGCCGCGGCGCCCTATCGAGACCGCGGCTACATCCTCGCCTTTGAAGGCATCGGCGACCGCACCGCTGCCGAGCGGCTGCGAGGGCTGGTGCTGCATGTCCACCCCGACGACCGGCGCTCCCTCGACGATGACGAGTTCTGGTCCGACGACCTGGTGGGACTGACCGCGGTGAACCCCGACGGTGCCGTACTCGGCCGGGTCTCCGGCATCGATCTCGGTGATGCACAGGACCGCCTCGTGGTGACCACCCCCGCTGGAACCGAGGTACTCGTCCCCTTCGTCGACCCCATCGTCGGCGAGGTGGGAGAGGACACGGTCGTGGTCGATCCTCCCGAGGGGCTCTTCGAGTAGCGACGGGCGAGGGGCGAGGGGCGAGGGGGCCGAGTTCTCTTGGCTCTTGGCTCTTGGCTCCGCGAGAATGATCCGGCGGACTCTGGACCGCTCACCACCCATGAAGAACTACCTCGTGCCGCTCGGCGCATACATCGTCGGCTCCCTTCCCCTCGCGCTCCTTGTGGGGAGGGCATTCGGCGTGGACCTGCGTCGGGCAGGGTCGGGGAACATGGGGGCCGGCAACGCGACGCGGTCCGTTGGCCTCCTCGCAGGGGCGAGTGTTGCCTTGCTCGACGGCTTCAAGGGGATCGGCGCCGTGGTCGTCGCCCGGGCGCTTGGCTTGCCGCTCTGGGGGGTGGTGCTCACCGCCGTCGCCCTGGTCGTCGGTAACAACTGGCCCCCGGCGCGTCTCGGGGGGAGGGGTCTCGCCGCCTCCGCCGGGATCCTCGTCACCATCCAGCCGTGGCTGATCCTGTGGCCCTTCATCTGGTCGGTGATTGGCTGGAAGATCGGTGGGGGATTCGCCGGGTTCTTCGGGTGGGGCTTTCTGCCGGTGATCGCCGTGGTATCGCGACAGCCGACCGAGATCGTGGTGCTCACCGCGTGCCTCGCACTGGCGATGGTCATCCGGCGGATGCAGGGCAACGAGGGCTACGTGCATGCCGCCGCCTTCTTTCGGGCCGTGTACGACACAGATAGGCCATGGCCGGGCTTCGCCTCCGAGGACCTCGGGCCTGCCGGAAGCCGCCGTGCTTGGCGCTACCTGGTGCCCCTCGGCCTGGCTCTCAGCGGGTACACGGTCGGTGTGTGGTGGTTCACCCGTGGCGAGATCGGCACCCTTTCGATCGTCGGCGGTCTGCTTCTCGTAGCGGCGGTGGGTACCGAGTTCATCGGCAAGTGGATGTTCGGCGCCATGTTCCGCGACGGTGTCCACCGCAGCGGGAGTGAAGTGTCGCGGAGCACGGCTTTCCGGGCGGCGCTCGTCGGGTCGGGAATCGCTCGCCTCATTCCCGCAGGGGGTGCGATCACGCCGGTGGCGATGGCATGGACTGCCCGCAAAGAGGTGCGAGGCACGGCCGGCGCCGCCGTTCGGGCCACCGCCCTCAACTACAGCGGACTCCTGGTCGGCACGGGCGGCGCACTGCTCTGGGTGTGGGCGCGGCACCCGACAACGGCCCACCGTGAGGGGATCGCCGGCCTGGGGACTGTGGCACTCCTCATCGGGGTGGCCGTTCTGTTCGGTTCGACACGGCTTGCCTCGCTGGCCCGGGTGCTCCCGGCACGGCTACGCGACCGCTTGGTCCCATCGCTCACCAACGAGGGGGTGGACGCTCGCACCCTGGGGATGGTGGCCGCCCGGGTCACCTCGGAAGCGGCGACCCTCGGCCTGACCCTCGCCGCCTTCGGGTTGCATCTCAAGCCGAGTCAGACGGTGGCAGCCTTCGGCGCCTCGCAGATCGTCGGCGGACTTCCCGGGACACCCGGTGGCCTCGGCTTGACCGAGGCCGGCCTGATCGGCGGACTGGCGATCTTCGGCGTGCCCGCGGCGGTCGCCCTCGGACCGGTCCTCGTCTTTCGGGTCGTCTCCTACTGGATTCCGGCTGCCGCCGGGCTGGTGGTCGGGGGGATGACGTTCCTGGGCCCGAGGGGCGCCGACCACAGCGACGACTGAGCCGTCACTCCAGGGCGCCGAGGAGTTCGATCAGATCGACGACGCGATTCGAGTATCCCCACTCGTTGTCGTACCAGGCAATCACCTTGACGAGGTTCCCGCCGAGCACCTGGGTCAGTGGTGCGTCGAAGATGCTCGAGTGGGGGTTGCCGATCACGTCGGAGGAGACGATGGCTGCCTCCGAGTACTCGACGATGTCGCGCATCGGGCCTTCGGCAGCGACGCGCACCGCCGCGTTGACTTCGTCGACGGTCACCGGCCGACTGGTTTCGATCACCAGGTCGACGATCGACCCGTCGGGCACTGGGACGCGCATCGCCATACCGTCGAGCTTGCCGGCGAGTCGCGGGAACACCTTGCCCACCGTTCGGGCGGCGCCCGTCGTGGTCGGGATGATGTTCTCGGTGGCGCCCCGGCTCCGTCGGAAGTCGGTGTGCGGCACATCGGCCAGGCGCTGGTCGTTGGTGTAGGCGTGGACGGTGGTCATCAGCCCGCGCTCCACCCCGAAGGCGTCGTCGAGGATCTTGACGATGGGAGCGAGAGAGTTGGTGGTGCACGACGCGTTGGAGACCAGCCGGACGCCGGAAACGAGGTCGTCGTCGTTGACTCCGAGGACGATCATGGCGTCGAGTTCATCCTTGGGCGGTACACACAGCACCACGGCGCCGGCCCCGGCGTCGAGGTGCTTGCTCACCTGTTCCCGGGTCCGGAACACGCCGGTCGCTTCCACTACCACATCGACGCCCAGCTCGCCCCAGGGGAGTGCCGCCGGATCGCGTTCGGTGAACAGCTGCGCCCGATGACCGCCAGCGATCACGAAGCCGGGCTCGTGCCGGACCTCGCCGGGGAACCGGCGCATCACCGTGTCGTACTCGAGGAGGTAGGCGACCATCTCGTCGTCGGCGAGGTCGTTGATGCCGACGATCTCGATGCCCGAATCGGGGCGTTCGCTGATCACCCGATACACGGTGCGGCCGATCCGGCCGAAGCCGTTGATGGCGACGCGGATGGTCACGCTTCCTCCCGGTCGAAGGCGGCGATCGCCGCGATCGCGTCCACGACGCGAGCCGCGTAACCCCACCCGTTGTCGAACCAGATGACGCATTTGAGCATCGTCTCGCCCACCAGCATCGTCGCCAGCCCGTCCCAAATCCCCGAGTGGGGATCGCCGACGATGTCGCGTGACACGATCGGTTCGTGCGTGTAGTCGATGACCGGTGAACCGGCGGCGAAGGACTCCATGTGGGCGTTGACGGTCTCGACGTCGGTGGGGGTAGCGAGCACGGCGACCATGTCGACGTTGGAACCGTCGGAGACCGGCACACCGAGGGCCATCCCCGAGAGCTTCCCGGCGAACTCGGGGAGCACGCCTTCGATGATCTCTACGGACGTGGTGTGGGACGGGATGATGTTCTCGGCGGCGGCCCGACTGGTGCGCAGGTCGTCTCCCGGGACGTCGGCGAGTCTGGACTGGTTGGTGAAGGCGTGGACCACGGTGAACATGGCCCGCTCCACACCGAATTTCGCGTCCAGCGCCTTGAGGACGGGCGCCAGAGCGTTGGACGTGTTCGAGCCGAGGGCGATGACCCGATCGGTGGCATCAAGTTTGTGGTCGTTGGCGCCCATGATGATGGTGTCCATGTCGCTCGGATCGAGCGGCGTCGAGGCGAGGACGACGCGCTTGGCGCCCGCCTCGATATGGCGGAGACACTCGGCTGCGGTGCGGTGTTTGCGGGTTGCCTGGACCACCACGTCCACATCGAGGGCCCCCCAGTCGACGTCGCCGGGATCGGCCCCGGACAGCATCGGGATCGGTGTGCCGTCCACCACGAGGAACCCCTCCCGGTGTTCGACGGTCTTGCCGAATCGCCCGTGGATGGTGTCGAAGCGGAGGAGATAGGCGAGCGCGGCGTGGTCGGCGATGTCGGAGATGGCAGCGACTTCGAGATCGGGGTGTTCGTCGATCTGGCGAAAGACGGATCTCCCGATCCGTCCGAATCCCATGAGCCCGACGCGCGTCGTCATGCCGAGAAGGCTAGTGAGGACCTCGCGCGACCAGTCATCCGTCATCCGCCATCCGTGCCTCCGGATTTCTGGCTGTTGGCTGTGAGCTGTTAGCTGTCTGCTCTCTGGTGGCTACCGTTTCACGATGGCCTTTCCCGCCCCTGATCCAGAACTCGCATCCCGCCTCATACGCGGGCACGGCGACGTCGACGGGCTCTTCGCTCAAGCGCGTCGGCTGCGCGACGAGGGCAAGGGGAGCGTGATCACCTACTCGCGCAAGGTCTTTGTCCCGCTGACCACCCTGTGTCGGGACCGGTGCACCTATTGCACCTTCGCCAAGCCTCCCGGCGCCGGCGGGGAGTACCTCGAGCCCGAGGACGTCATGGCGATCGCCCTCGCCGGGGAGTCCCACGGTTGCACCGAGGCGCTGTTCACCCTCGGCGATCGGCCGGAGGATCGCTGGCCGCAAGCCCGGACCTTCCTGGACCGCCATGGCTGTGCGAGCACCATCGATTACGTCCGCATGAACACCGAAGCCGTCGTGTCCCGGACCGCCGTGTTTCCTCACGCCAACCCGGGCCTCCTCACCGAGGAGGAAATGCGGGCGCTGCGACCATCCAACGTGTCGATGGGACTCATGCTCGAGAACATTTCGCCCCGGCTCATGGAGCCCGGGATGCCCCATCACAACTGCCCGGACAAGGATCCGGCGCTTCGGGTGGAGATGATTCGCGCCGCTGGCAGGGCACGGGTTCCGTTCACTACCGGCGTGCTGATGGGGATCGGTGAGACTCCCGAGGAACTCGTCGACAGCTTGTTCGCCCTCGCTTCCCTGGCCGCCGAGACCGGTTCGGTGCAAGAGGTGATCGTGCAGAACTTCCGCGCCAAGGCGGACACGCCAAAACGGCGCGACGCCGAGCCGACCGTTCAGTACGTGGCCCGGGTGGTGGCGGCGGCCCGCTGGATCCTGGGACCCGGGATGAACCTGCAGGTACCGCCGAACCTGACCGAGCGCTTCGAGGTCTACCTCGACGCTGGCATCAACGACTGGGGCGGCATCTCTCCGCTCACCATCGACTGGGTCAACCCGGAGGCGCCCTGGCCGCATCTCGACGAGCTGGACGAGCGGACCGCTGCCGCCGGTTTCGAACTGCGCCCGCGCCTGCCGGTCTACCCGGAGTTCATCGACGAAGCGTGGATCGACCCGGCGCTCATGCCCTCAGTGCGTGCCGCCGTCGATCATGAGGGGTACGCTCTCGCCCCCCGCATGGAGGCCGTGTGATCTCCTTCGTACGCATGCGCCCGGCCGCAGCGCTCGGCTCCGGTTGGCTCGAGGCACGCCGGGCCGAGGGCACGACCGTGGTCGAGCTCCAACCCGGTCAGGACGGCTCGCTGGCCCTCGCCGCCGATCTGCTCACCGTGGCCACCTCCCCGGGCGATGAGGCCGCAGCGTGGGTGCTCAGCCCCGCCGATGCCCTCGCCGTAAACGGTGCCGGCTGGCGGATCACCATCCTCGACGACGGCGCCGACGAAGCGGTGCTCGACGCCCTCACCCGCAGCGGAGCCGCCTACCTGCGCACCGG
>DATKBG010000116.1:0-3513 GCA_035514255.1 Acidimicrobiia bacterium | reverse complement strand
CGGCCATCACCTCGATGGTCGCGCCCTCCAGGTCGCCGGTCCCGTCGTCGTCGCCACAGGCGGCGGCTACGAGCGCCACGGCGAGTGTCAGGACGAGCCATCGCCCCATAGTCTCGCGTTTCATGTCGTCGTGCCTCCTCTCGGCAGGGCGTGCCTCGGTGCTTGGTGCATCGGGAGCGTCCCCACCTTTATATCTGTTTGAACCACTAACCCTAGGTCGTCGGGCAGGCGCTGTCGTCGCCGTCGGTGATTGTGCGCGCGCTGCGTGGTCACACGAGGCGGGCGGTGACCGTGTGCACGGAGCGCTGGCGTACCGCTTCGGCGTGTGGTGCGCCGACTTCGGGCCCGTCGATCTCGGTCGTACTGCCGTCGCGGTGGTCCAGGCGGTAGCCGGCTACCCGGGCCGCTCCCTCCCCGTAGGTGTCGGCCCTGCCCGGGTTGCTCAGCACCAGGAAGACGTCGCCGAGGATGCGGGTAGCGACCACCCCGGCGGGAAACTCGACGGTGCTGATCGACCCATCTCGTGAGGTGACCCGGCGGGTGATGGCCTCGGCGGTGAACAGGTTGCCGGGCAGCGCCGGCTCGACGCCGAATCGGAGGCTCCCTTCGACCAGGCGGAAAGGCCTGCGGCCCACGGTGGCCAGCATCCATATGTGGAGGAACTCGGCGGTGACGCCGGACAGTCTCGGCTGGTACCCGCGTCCGTGCTCGGCCGGATCGGGATGGAGACTGGAGACGATGAACGACACGCCTTCGAGCGGGCTGCGCCCGTAGGACGCCGGGTCGAGGAACGGGATGAGGGCGTGCCGGGCGTCGTCCCAGAACTCACGATGGAGTCCGCTGCGGAGGATTTCGAGCAGGTACTTGTATTCCATGTGGGTGTAGATCGAGCCGTTCTCCAGCCACCCGGGCGGGTACGCCGCGACCGCCCGGCCAGCGCCGGCGTCCTCGGGCCGCCCCGGAGTACTGATCCGGTACATGCTCAGGGGCTCGTCGTAGAGGGCGCTCGACCGAACGGCGGAATAGACGGTGGATGCGTCCTCGGGAAACTCGCGGAGCCAATGGACGGCACCCTCCAGGAAGAGCCCCAAGGGGCGGGCCTCGACCGAGGTCGGCCGAGGGCCGTCTTCGGACTCGGTCCAAGCGGTGATCTCGTTGACGAAGTACGTGTGGGGCACCCCGTCGGTGGCCACCTCGCCGTGGTCACCATCGAGCGCCGAGCGGACCCGGGCGATGCCCCGCTCGAGAAATGCGGCCAACCGGTCCGGCGGGAGGAATCGGCGCTCTCCGTCGACGCCAAGCTTGACGGCTGATCGGTAGCGCTCCTTGAGCCCATTGGCTCGGACCCAGAAGTCGAGCGGTGCGTCGACCTCTTCGACGATGGCCGACACACCCTCCACGAGCGCGGCGATCTCGGTGAACAACTCGATCCCGTCGGGCGGCAGGGTGACGCCGCCGAGCCAGTCGCGCAGGGTGGTCAGCAGCCGATGCAGTTCGACCAGCTCGGAGAGCCCCGACCCGAACTGCCCGGGGAGGCCGTTGAGCGAGTCGTTCCAGCCGGGCTTGCCGGCCTCCATGTCGATACCCCGGCCGCCCATGTCGATGCTGGCCAGACGGATGGAGGCGATCAGCAGCAACTTTTCGAGGAGCGTCGACCGGATCACCTCGCCGGCACCGTGTCGGTCTCTCGAACGGTACGGGTCGGAGCCGCGGGCGTCGATCATCTCCGCCTTCGCCTCGTCGAGGGCCACGCTGCGGAGCTGTCGGACCGTGCCATCGCGGGCCATCACCCGCTGGACCCGGGGCAGGACCACGTCGGGATTGTCGTAGTAGGTGTGGCGCCGATCGAGCAGGAGCCGCTCCAGGTGTTCCGGGAAGACGGCGAGATACCCGTCGAGCAGATCCAGGTTGTAATGCCAGTGGTCGATCCAGAAGCCCGCCTCGCGCCCGCCCGGCTCGGCGGGTGTCGAAGCGGGGAGCAGATCGGCGAGGATCGATGTCCATGTGTCGGCGACATCGATGCCGACGTCCTCGAGGCTCATCAGGAGTCGACCCGGCGTCACGGCAGCGTCCGAAACTATGTCGGCGACGTGCTGTCGGCCTTCGTCATCGACCCCGTGGTCGGCGAGCCATCGCGTCAGTACCTCGGCGTCGAGGTGGAAGGCGGCATGGCGCACCTCGAGGGGGTTGTAGCCGTCGAGCTGGATCAGACCGATGAGGAGGTCGATGTCGCCCTGGTCTGCCAGCCCGGCAAACCACGGGTCGTTGCGTCGATTCTGAGCGATGTTGCGGTAGTGCCCCATCCCCTGGGACAGGTAGGTCGGTTCGAGTACAAAGTCGTGGTAGTCGCGTTCGAGGTCGGCGTTCTGGCGCCAGTAGAGGTTGATCCGCTGCGGCGGGTCGGCGTCGATGGTGATCGGGAGGCCACCGCGCAGCACATTGTCGAGAAACGTCTGGCGGACGTACGCGTCCAACTCGGGAACGGCCGACACCGTGAAGGCATGGTCGGCCACGGCATCGACGGCCCGGCGCGCCGCCTGCTCGGCACGATCGGCGAATCCGGCCGTGTCCATGTCCTCACGGAGTTCGGTCAGGTGGTCGAGCTCCTCGGCTCGCCCGATGAACGACGTCGCCTGCATGTTCCCGGCGCCGTCGAGGGTCCCGCGATGGACCGCCAGGGCACAAGGCGTGATGCCACGGGTGGCCTGGTTGCCGCCGAGGACGGCCGCGGCCCCGCCGGCGGCGAACTGCGACGCCTGGGCGAGCGAAAAGCGATCCCCGAACACGAGCAGCGGGTCGGTCACCACTTCGGTCTGCGGGGTCACCAGGTACACGTTGCCCGCCTGGACCGCGCCGATGTCGGCGTCGTCGGCGGCGGTCTGGCGCAGCCGAAAGAGCGGCACGCCGTCGTGTCGCTCGACTTCGATCATGGCCTCGATGTGGCGGGCGGACCGTTTGATCCCGTGCTGGTCGATCCCCTTGGGGAGAATCCGCGGGACGCCGTCGATCCATTCGACGCTGCGGGTCCGCCCGGTGAGATCGGTCAGCGTCACATGCCGTACCAGCCCAGCGGTCCGGTGGCCGGTCAGTTCGAAGTATCGGACCTCACAGCGCAGGCCGACCGCCGGATTCTCTTCGACGAGGCGCAGGCGGCTCGGGGTCATGTCGAGGCGCTGCGACACTGCCGGGTCGTCGACCCGGCGGAAAGGCTCCCAGATCGGGCCATCGTCGACCCGGACGAAGGTGCGAAAGCCCTCGCTCTCGACGCGCAGGCACGCCTTGTTGAAGGAGTAGAACTCGAGGATCTGGTTGTCGCGGTCCCCGACGCCCAGGCCCATGATGGCCTGGCCCCGGTTCACCCAGTAGGTCCACGCGGGAATACCGATAGGACCCGCGATGCCCGGGAGAAAGTTCGAGAACGCCGGAGCCCGGTTGTAGTCGTCGATGGTGAAGGTCGACGTCTCGGGGTCCAGCGAGTAGCGGACCTGGGGCTGTCCACTCACCGGGGTGAGG
>DATKBG010000115.1:0-6344 GCA_035514255.1 Acidimicrobiia bacterium | reverse complement strand
CCGTCGAAAGAGCAGACCAGGTCGGTGCAGGAGTGGGTGAACGACGCCGTCGGCGGGCTGTTGGTGCCGCCCCCACCGCCACCACCGGCAACCAACGCCGGGTTGAACACGATGGAGTTGGAGACGTCGAGCAGGGGCTCTTGGATTCCATCGCCGGAGTCGTCGACCCAGTTGAAGTTGCCGGTGGCCTCCAGGGTGTCGTACAGGGCCTCCACCTCTACCTGGTTGGTGGGATCACCGGCTCCGCTGGCGAGTAGCGCCAGCGCCCCAGCCGCATGCGGGGAGGCCATCGAGGTCCCAGAAATGGTGGTGTAGCCGCCGTCCTTCCAGGTGGACAGGATGCACACTCCCGGTGCGGTGATGTCCACCGAGCCCCAGTTGGAGAAGTCGGCCAAGGTGTCGTCCTGGTCGGCGCGACAGGTGGGAGAGCCCAGCCCCCCGGCCTCCCCGTCGAAATCGGCCAGGGCGGAGACGGTCAGCACGTCGGGATGGTTGGCGGGGCTGAAAGTGGAGGCGTCATTGTCCGAATTCCCGGCCGCCACCGCGTAGGCCACTCCGGCGTCCACCGACTTGGCGATGGCCGAGTCGAGCGCCGGGGATGAGCACTCGCAGCCGAGGCTCATGTTGGCCACCTCGATCGTGCCGGCACGGGCGGTGACCCAGTCGATCCCGGCGACGATCCAGGACATGTAGCCGGAGCCGTTGTCGTCCAGCACCTTGACCGCGTACAGGCGGGCGCCGGGGGCCACCCCCACCACGCCGTTGCCGTCATCGATGGCCCCGATGGTGCCGGCGACATGGGTGCCGTGCCCATTCCCGTCGTCGCCGCTGTCGTTGGTGCAGCTCGACCTGAAGGGGCTTCCTCCGGAACAGTCGGTACGGGCCACCACGTTCAAGTCGGGGTGGTCGAAGTCGATGCCGGTGTCGATCACCGCCACGTCGACGTCGACCCGAAAGTCGTCGGTCCCGTTGATACCGATCTCAAGGTTCTCGTCGGCGAAGATTCGCTTGACCCCGGTGGGGATCTCCTGGGCGGCGATCGCCACCTCCTGATCGGCCTCGACGTAGGCCACCCGGGGGTCCCTTGCCATCCCCGCCGCGGCGGCGGCTGACAGGGTCACGGAGAAGCCTTCGAGGGCGTGCTCATACACGAAGCCGACCCGACCACCGTGGGCTCGGGCCAGGTCTGCCGCCACCACGGCAACGTCGGCGTTGCCGGGGTTGAGCACGACGATGTAGGGCTGGGATACGGGGGGTGCGGCGGCGCCCACCGGCCCCAAGCCCGCCACCATCAAGACAGTGACGATCAGGGCGTAGAGACTCTTGCGAACCATCGGTCTCCTCCTCCTACTCGGGAAGGCCCCATGCACCACCACGGCCGCGCCGATGATAGTCGCCGGGTCGCAAGGCGGGGGCGGCGATCTGCCGGAAATCCGGACATGGGCGCCGCCGAACGGCCTCAGGTGCCGGGGGTGTGGACGAGCTCGAAAGTGGTGCGCTCTTCGGCGCGGTTTTCCGCGCAGAAGAGGTCGTCGAAGTGGCAGTGCTCGAAGGTGACCTGGCGCTCGTAGACCTTGCGGGCCACCAGATCGCCGTCGAAGAGCATCTCCCATTCGTCGGCGTACCAGTAGGGCGCGACCTCAGTGGCGGCGTGCAGTGCCCGCCAGGCTTGCCGCAGGGTGTCGGTTTCGATCATCGGCACGCTCCACGTGCAGTCGTCACCGTCGATGGTGCGTTGGCGGAGGATCGCCTCACCGATGTCATAGACGAGCACCACGTCGTCGGGGGGCACCGACCTCCCGTCGGCTCGGAACTTGGGCCGTCCACCGGCCATGTTCTCCGGTTCCCAGTCGAAGAGGCCCGAGAGGACCTCGAGGGTGCCGTCGGTGACCTCCTCCACCACCGCGGAGCACCACGGTCCCTGGTCAGGGTCCACCCACGTGGCTTCGGCGTAGCTCAGTGGCGCGTCGAAGGTTCCCCGATCGACCCCCAAAAGCAGCTCGGCGAGGTTGAAGGCGACGCGAGCCTCGGTCGGGAAGGTGATGGCATGCCCGTCGTCGTCGATGACCGTGACTTCCGACTCGTACCGGATCTCAAACCCGAGGCACTCGAAGGGAAGGGCGTTGTCCGAGGACGCACCGAGAAGCTCCTGTTCGCGCAACATGCCGAGCAGGAGGGGAATGACGGTGAAGTCGTGATCCTCGACGCATCGCGCGTGTAGGGCGCGGTAGGCCTTCTCCATGATGCGCCCGATCCATGCCATGACCTCGGCTTCGAATTCCTCGGAAAGGCCCAGGCCGAGGAGTTGTGCTTCTCGAAGGAGACCCAAGGCGACTCCCACTACACCGGAGATGTACTCGAGGTCGCCGGGGTTGCGGCTTTCGGCGAGGCGCTCGGCGTATTCCATACGCGGTCGCAGCTGGTTCACGAAGTAGTCGTGCATGATGGATTCGATCTCGGCGACATCGGCACCGGTCAGTGCATCGGCACCGCTGGCCCGGGCGCTGTCAACGACGGCGGCGACCTTCTGGGCTGCGACGTTGAACCCGACGGCCTCGTGCGCTTCCAGACGGCGGTTCATCTCCATCCGGGCGTCCGTGGACTCGAGTACCCCGGTGCCCGAAAAGTGGGGAACCCACAGTGCGATGCTGTCGGAGCCGAGTTGGATGTGACCGAAGCCCACCCTGCTCCCGTCGCCCTCATAGGCGAACGGCACCTGGTGTTCGATGGGGACGTCGCGCACGGGGACGATCTCGAGGGTGGCAGATTCACGGAACTGCAGTCCCGCCGGCCTCAGGTCGACGCCGCCGACGAGGCCGTCGACGAACTCTCCCTCCACCGTCGTCAGCGGCATCATCGTGATGAGGGTGTCGGCGAGCAGAGCGTCGGGCGGGATGACGAGCCGGTAGGCGGTCCCATCTGGACCGGTGGCCTCAATGGTGGCGCCCTCGGAGGAGAGCACAAAGCTGCGCACGGCTCCTTCTTCATCGAGCGACACCGTGGCCTCGAGTCCGAACGGCTCGCCTGTGTCGAGCGGGGGCCGTTCGTCGTCGACGGAGGCGGTGGTCGGTGTGTCGGCTCCAGTCGCGGCCGTGGTGTCGGGAGTGGCGTCCCCGCTACACGCGCCAGCGACGAGGCTCAGAGCGACGAGCAGGAAGACCGAGCGCGAAGCAGTGCCCCCTGAGACACTGCCCACCCGCCGAGTTGTCGTATGCACACCCCACCTCAAGGCCCTACGGGCGTCGGATGATCGACGCGTGGCCACGGAGGTTAGTGGCCGGCGCGCCGCGGTCAGCGTGGTGCCGTGTCCGGTGCTAGGTCAGCACGCGCTCCAACCCAGCCAGTCGGCCAGATGCGAGCCAGCATGCATCGGGCGTGTCGACGGTCGTTCTACCAGGCCCAACTCCGCAGCACCTCGTCCAGCACCTCGACCTGAGTCTGGTCTTCGGCGACGAGGAGGAACACGTAGAGGGTGCCGGCGCGTACCGCCGACCACACATGAACGACGGAGTAGTCGTAGAGCAGCACCAGTCCCAGCGCCGGTTCGTCGCCCAGGCAGCCGCTCACCCCGGCGTCGAGGACCTCCCTCAGGTCGGTGCTGGAGGTGCTGACAACGTGCGCCTCCTGGCGGGCGTACAGCACCTCCAGCGGCGAGGTCACCCCGGTGAGGGTCACCAGGTGCACGCCGGGGACCCCGGACGGCGAAGGGCCGGCCACGGTGAGCACCGACACCTCGGCCTCGGGACCCACGCCCGCCTCGGCCAAGGTGTCGGCGTGGAAGGCGTCACCGGCTGGGATGATCGCGGGGGCTGCGACGGTCCAGTCTGCCGGGTGGAGGAACATGTACTCGGCTTCGAGCCGGTACAGGGTCCAGTCGTCGGACCGTTCCGATCGTTGCCCGGGGCACGTCGCCACCGGGATCGGGGCGGCTGTGCTGGTGGTCACGGCAACGGTGGTCGTGGTGGTCGTGGCTACCTCGCCGTCGTCGCCGCAGGCCGCTGTCAACACGGCCAGCACCAGAGCGACGCCGAGCAAACCCCTCCGAATACCGCCCGGGAGCCGTCCCGCGCTCATGCCGCTGCTCCCGCCTGCGGGTGACGGTGGTCGGGAGCGCCGAGCGGGTGGTGGCACATGATCCTGGACCCTCGAAGTCGATGAGAAACCCGTCGAGGCCCGAATCGTAACCTGTGGCTTACCGCGCGGACCACCACGCCGCCTTGACTGCCGCTCCCGCCGACGCGGGAGCGGCTCAGCCGTCCGCGGCGGAGATCCGATCACGTTCTCGGCGGGGGTGGCGCGGGACCAGCGTTTTGGCGGTGAGCACGACGAAGAAGAACACGATCGGCATCAGGGCCATCGTCGCCGAGGCCGCGGTGTCGAGGTGGTAGGAGATGACGAGACCGGCCACCACCGACACCACACCGATCACGGCCGCCGTCGCCATCATCGCCGGAACCCGCCTCACCAGTAGCGCCGCCGTCGCCGGGGGTCCCACGATCAGGCCGAGGACGAGGAGGGTGCCGACCGCCCGAAACGAGGTGACGATCACCAGGGTGATCAGCCCGAGCAGGACGAAGTGGGCCAGCCCGGGGCGCAACCCGAAGAGGCGCGCCTTCGCTTCGTTGAACGAGAGGACGAGGAATGGCCGATAGAACGCGATCGATGCGACGAGGACGACACCGACGGTGATCGCCAAGAGCCGGATGTCGCCATCGGACACGCCGAGGGCATCACCGAACAGGATCGCCGTCAGGCTGCCACGGTAGGACGCCGCCCTCGAGATGATGATCACGCCCAGGGCGAGCATCCCGACGAACAGCAGGCCGATGCTGGTGTCCTCCGAGAACGTCGTCTGGCGGTGCACCAGATTGATCCCGGCGATCATGACCACGGCGGCTCCGATGGCCCCGAGCGTGGGGTCGAACCCCAGAAGGACGGCGAGGGCGATCCCCGGGATCACGCCGTGTACCAGGGCGTCTCCGAGAAACGTCATGCCCCGGATCACCACCCAGGTGCCCACCAGGGCGGAGGCGATGGCCGCGAGGACGCCGCCGAAGAGCGCCTTCTGTTGGAGGGCGAGGCGAAACGGGTCTGTCAGCCAGTCCATTTGGCGGTCAGCGTACGCGCTGCCGTAGAAGATCCGCTCACGAGAGGGCCTCCACGATCGTCGTCGCTGCGAACCGGAGAAGCCCGAGCAGGGTGCCGGTCTCGCTACCGGGTTCACCGAGGGAATCGGTGGTGAGTGAGATCACGCGGACCTCGTGGGGCACTTCAGCGGCGATGGCTTCGGCGAGGTCGGTCGTATCCCCGTCCTCGGTGAAAATGGCAGGAACCCCGGTGCTCGTGATCAAGGCCACCAGCCCGGCGATGTCCGCCGAGCTGGGAGCGCCGTGGGTGCCGCCGCCCGGGATCACCGTTCCCAGCACGAGAAAGCCGTAGCGATCGGCGAAGTATCCCAGCGAGTGGTGGTTGGTAACCAGAAGCCTCCGGTCGCCTGGCACTGCAGCGACGATGTCTCGGATCTCCTGGTCGAGGGTCAAGAACTCGGCGGCCGCGTCGGAGGCGCGGGTCTCCCAGCCACCCGACGGGACGAGACCCTCGAGCCGCAGGGCGATGATCCTGAGCGCATCGGCGACCCGGACCGGGTCCATCCACACGTGGGGGTCCAGCTCATCGTGATCGTCGTGGTCGTGCCCGTCCTCTTCGTCCTCGTCTTGGGGCTCATGGCCTTCGACTTCGTCACCCGGCTCGAAGGGGAGCGGACCCAGCGCCGGGGCCAGCCACACGATGGGAACGCCCTGGTCCTCTACCGACTCGAGCGCGGCCTCGAGGCCCTCTTCCAGTCCGAGACCGAATGCCATCACCAGATCGGCTTCCTGCAGGATCTCGAGCTGCCGGGCGGACGGGCTGAAATCGTGGGGGTCGGCGCCCGAAGGCATGATCGACACGACATCGCCAGCGTCGCCGACCACCATGCGCGCCAGGTCGGCGGCGATGGTGGTGGTGGCCACCACGCTCACCCGGCCGGCAGGGGCATCCGTCGTCGTGGCGGGGGAGCCGCCACAGGCGCTGGCGATCAGCGCCAGCGACACGGCAATTCGAGCGATTGACCTCATCTCAACTCCCTGTATAGAATGAGAACCAGTATCAAGATCAGATGGGAAGGTAACTCAGGGCGCGTGGCTACGCAAACGACACACACCGAGAGGCAGGTGGCCGAGCGCCTCGCCGTTGGCGGCGAACGCCTGACTTCGGGTCGGCGAGCCGTGGTTCGTCTCCTCGGTCGGGCCGACGGACCCCTTGCTGCGGCCGAGATCCATCGACTGCTCGAGAGCGTCCCGCTG
>DATKBG010000114.1:0-4962 GCA_035514255.1 Acidimicrobiia bacterium | reverse complement strand
CCCCGTAGGGGGAGGTGGCAGCGGCCGGAGGTCGCTGACGGAGGGGGAGGGCTGACGCGTCGCGAGGCGTGGGTTGCGAGTCGCCTCTGGCTGTGAGCTGTTGGCTGTGAGCTGCCCGCCGGGCGCTGCCCGGCGGTATTCCCCCCTCCCCGCCGCTCGCTGCGAATTGCGAATTGAGAATTGCGAATTGCGGCTCCTACTTGCCCCGGGGCGCAGAGCGTCTAGACTGCTCCGTGGGCATTCAGCCCGACCCTCTCGATCGAACCGCCGAGCGACGCGTATGCCGTCGCCGCGCATCGATCCAGATCTTTCAGCTGCCGGAGGTAGCAACGCTTTGAAGCTCTTTCTCGATACTGCACACCTGGCCGACATCGAAACCGCTGTCGGTTGGGGAATCCTCGACGGCATCACCACCAACCCGACCCTTGCCGCAGAGGAGGGGCTCGAGTTCAACGACCTGATCAAGGCCATCACCGATGCGGTCGATGGTCCGGTATCGGCCGAGGTGGTCGCCGACAACCGCGATGAAATGGTCGCCCAGGGCCTGGCCGTGCGAGAGATCGCCGACAACGTGGTGGTCAAGGTCCCGATGACCGTCGAAGGCGTCGCCGCTGGCGCCGAACTGGTCCGGCAGGGCCATCCGATCAACGTCACCCTGGTCTTTTCTTCGGCGCAGGCGATCCTGGCCGCCAACATCGGTGCCACCTTCGTGTCGCCGTTCCTCGGCCGGGTCGACGACGTCGGTAATGACGGTGTCGGCCTCCTCGCCGAGATCGTCGACCTGTACGCCACACAGGGGTACGCCACCGAGGTGCTGTCGGCGAGCCTGCGCCATCCGGCCCATGTGGTCGACTCGGCCCGGGTGGGTGCCGACGCCGCCACGATGCCGTTCGATGTGATGAAGAAGTTGTTCAACCACCCGCTCACCGACATCGGTAACGAGCGATTCAACCGTGACTGGGAGGCATACCAGGCTGCGCTCGCCGAGCGCCGCAAGGGCTGACCGAAGGGGAACGATGACCAGTAGAGCCAAGCTCCAGGAAAAGACGCTCGACGAGCTGCGCACCATCGCGGGATCGCTCGGTATCGACGATCACGAGTCGTTGCAGAAGTCGAAGCTGATCGCCGCCATCCTCGGCTCCGATGGATTCGACGCCAGCGCAGAGCCCGCCCCGGTGGATCTGCCCGCGGCCAAGCCGCGTAGCGCCGATGACGAAGACGGTGGCGACGAGAAGAGTGACGGCGGAGGCGGCGCCGACCGCCAGCCCCGTAACCAGTCGCGCGACCGCTCCTCCGACGACGACAACTCCGGCAATCGCAACCGCAACCGTCGCCGCGGCCGCGGTGGCAGTGGCGGCAGTGGTGGTGGCGGCGGTGGCGGCGGCGGCCAGCAGCAGAATTGGGACGACTCCAACGCCGAGGTGCGCGAGGGGATCCTCGACATCCTTCCCGAGAGCTACGGCTTCTTGCGGGTCACCGGGTACCTGCCGGGGGAGAAGGACGTCTACGTGTCAGCGACGCAGGTGCGCAAGTTCGGCCTGCGCCGCGGCGACATCATCAGCGGTCCTATCCGTCCGCCCCGCACCCAGGAGAAGTTCCCGGCGCTGATCCGCATCGACGCCGTCAACGGCATGGATGTGGAAGAGGCGCGGCGTCGCCCCAAGTTCGGCGACCTGACCCCGCTGTTTCCCGACGAGCGGCTGCGTTTGGAGATCGATGGCCAGCCCAACCACATGCTCGCCCGGATCATCGACCTGATCGCTCCGATCGGGAAGGGTCAGCGTGGACTGATCGTGTCGCCTCCCAAGGCCGGTAAGACGACCGTGCTCAAGGAGATCGCCAACTCGATCACCACCAACAATCCCGAGTGCCACATGATGGTGGTGCTGGTGGACGAGCGCCCTGAAGAAGTGACCGACATGCAGCGGTCGGTGAAGGGCGAGGTGATCTACTCGACCTTCGACCGCCCCGCCGAGGAGCACACTCAGGTGGCCGAACTGGCCATCGAGCGCGCCAAGCGCCTCGTGGAGCAGGGCCAGGACGTGGTCATCCTGCTCGACTCGATCACCCGCCTCGCTCGTGCCTACAACCTGGCGGCGCCGGCCTCGGGCCGGATCCTGTCGGGTGGTGTCGACTCGGCGGCGCTGTACCCGCCGAAGCGGTTCTTCGGTTCGGCCCGCAACATCGAGGAGGGCGGCAGCCTCACCATCCTGGGCTCGGCGCTCATCGAGACCGGCTCCCGCATGGAGGAGGTCATCCTCGAAGAGTTCAAGGGCACCGGCAACATGGAGCTGCGCCTGGACCGGCGCCTCGCCGACAAGCGCGTCTACCCGGCCATCGACATCGAGGCGTCGGGCACCCGCAAGGAGGAGCTGCTGTTCTCGCCCGACGAGCTGGCCCAGGTGTGGAAGCTGCGCCGGGTGCTGCTCGCCCTGCCGGAACCGGCAGCGGGTCTGGAATTGCTCATCGACCGGCTCAAGGCCACCAAGAACAACGCTGAGTTCCTCGCCGACATCGCCAAGTCGACCGGCGGCTGACGCAGCGTCGCTACGATCACCGCCCCCAGGAGCGAAAGAACCGTGAAGCAAGGCATTCATCCCGAATACCGCGAGGTCGTGTTCGTCGACACCTCGTCGGACTTCAAGTTCCTCACCCGTTCGACGATCGAGACCAGCGAGACCATCGAGTGGGAGGACGGCAACACCTACCCGATGGTGCGTGTCGAGATCTCCAGTGCCAGCCACCCGTTCTACACGGGCCGGCAGATCCTCGTCGACACCGGCGGACGGGTCGAGCGCTTCCGTAAGCGCTACGGCCGCGAGTCGTTCACGACGGAAGAGGGCTCCGAGACGGAGTCCTGATGAGTCGTTCGCCCGGTGCCACCGTCGGCGGACAAGCAGTCATCGAGGGCGTGATGATGCGCTCCCCCACCGCCTGGGCGGTGGCGGTGCGGCGGCCCGACGGCATTATCGAAGCCCAACGCAACGAGCTGCCCCGGCTGTCGTCGCGGTCCCGCCTGGCCCGCATCCCCTTCTTCCGCGGGATCATGGTGCTCGGCGAGTCCCTCAGCCTCGGGTTTCGGGCGCTGTCATGGTCGGCCCGCAAGGCCGAGCAGGAGGAGGGTGCCGAGGAGATCAAGTCGGGCCACATCGCGGTGGCGATGACTTTCGCCCTGGTGTTCTTCCTGGGCGTGTTCATGATCCTGCCGCTGCTCGCCGCCCGCGGCATCGAGCGGCTGCTCGGCGAGTCGACGCTGCTGTTCAACGTGTTGGATTCGGTGCTGCGCCTGGGCATGTTCGTCGGCTACATCTGGGTGATCGGACGCTCCAAGGAGATCAAGCGGGTGTTCGAGTTCCACGGCGCCGAACACAAGACGATCCACGCCTACGAGGCCGGTGACCCGCTCACCCTGGACAACATTCAGCGATACAGCCCCCGCCACCCCCGCTGCGGCACCAACTTTCTGATGATCGTGGTGCTGATCGCCATCATCGTGTTCAGCGCGCTGGGTCGCCCGTCGTGGCCGTGGCTGATCGCCAGTCGGGTGTTTCTCATCCCGTTGATCGGCGGCATCGCCTACGAGGTGCTCAAGGCCGCGGCCGACAAGCGGTGGATGGCGTTCGCCGCCCGGCCCGGCATCTGGCTGCAGCGGCTCACCACCGGCGAGCCCGCCGCCGACCAGGTAGAGGTGGCGGTGGCGTCGCTGCTGGCGTCGCTCGACGAAGAGGAGCGTGCCGCCGTGGAGCAGCGGGGCCCGATCGTGCCGGGGGCACTCGGGTACGAGCTGTCGGTCTGATGGATCAACAGCTCGCCGACCGGATGGCCGAGATGGTGTCGGCGTTCGACGAGACCCTGGCGTTGATGGGGGACCCGGAGATCGCCGGCGACCAGGCCCGCTACTCCGAGGTCGCCAGGAGGCATTCCGAGCTGAAGGGCCTCGTGGAGGTGTGGCATCAGCTGCGCGCCGCCCACACCGACGCAGACGAGGCCGCCGAACTGGCCCGCGACGAGTCCGACGAGGGGGTCTCCGACGAACTGCGTGAGATGGCCGAGGAGCGCCGCACCGCTGCCGAGCGTCTGGAGACGCGCCTGCGGGTGATGCTGGTGCCCAAGGATCCCAACGACGCCAAAGACGTGATCGTCGAGATCCGCGCCGCCGCCGGCGGCGACGAGGCCGCCATCTGGGCCGGCGACCTGTACCGCATGTACTCGCGCTTCGCCGAGCGCCACGGCTGGAACACCGAGCCGATGAACACCTCCGAGGGCGAGTCCGGGGGCTTCAAGGAAGTCACCTTCGCCGTCAAGGGCGACGGCGCCTACTCCCGCTTCAAGTTCGAGGCCGGCCCGCACCGGGTGCAGCGCGTCCCCAGGACCGAGTCGCAGGGTCGCATCCACACTTCGATCGCCACGGTGGCGGTCCTGCCCGAGGTGGAGGAGGTGGAGGTCCAGATCGACGACAACGACCTCGACATCGACGTGTTCCGCAGTACCGGACCGGGTGGCCAGTCGGTGAACACCACCGACTCGGCGGTCCGCATCACCCACAAGCCGACCGGCCTGGTGGTCACCTGCCAGGACGAGAAGAGCCAGCTGCAGAACAAGGCGAAGGCGCTGCGGGTGCTGCGGGCCCGCCTCAACCAGATCGAGATCGACAAGCAGCAGTCGGCCGTAGCCGCCGACCGCCGCGCCCAGGTGGGCACCGGCGAGCGCTCCGAGAAGATCCGCACCTACAACTACAAAGAGAACCGGGTCACCGACCACCGCATCGGCCTCACCATCAAACGCCTCCCCGACATCCTCGAAGGCGACCTCGACGAGTTCGTCGACGCCATGACCCTGGAGGACGAAGCGCGAAGGCTGAGCGGGGAGTAGCGAGTGGCCAGCGGCCAGCGGTCAGCGGTCAGCGGCCTTCGGCCGCTGCAGTCCCTTTCTTGCGGACGATCACTATCTGTGCCTCGCGAT
>DATKBG010000113.1:0-2984 GCA_035514255.1 Acidimicrobiia bacterium | reverse complement strand
GCGTCCGAGACCTGGTTCATCTCGCCAGATTGCAGCCCCGCTCCCGCTCGTCGTAGGGCCTTTGGTCCTATGAGTGCGGATCCATCGGTCGGGATCGGCGAGCGAGCCGGGTGCGACTCCCTGCCGGCCACGCCAAAGCCTCTCCCGCCGGCCGCTTCCGGCGACGGAACGTTGGCGTGCGTCCGGTGCGCAGCTCTGCGCCATCAGCATCCGATTCCACGGACCCTCGACCAGTCGAGCTCACATGAGGACGATGGCCGACGGCCACTCGGGCCAGCTGTGTCGAGTGCCGAACACCGATCCAGCGCAGCCTGGGGTCCAATCACCGATGAGGGCAACGTCCGTCACGCGGCCGATCCGGCGCCGGCCACCGGCCGGTGAATCCCTCACCTAAGAGCAATGTGGGAGCGCCGCGGCGACGATCGGTTGGAGGAGCCAGGCCGTGGCGGCGACGCGGGCGGGCAGGCGGTATGTCCACGAACCACAGCGCGAAGAACGCTCCGATGTTCAAGGTGCCAAGGACGGTGGCGCCACCACCACGACCCGCGTGGCAGCCGGCGCCGTGCAGGCACGGGCTCTTGCGCTTCGCGGGTCGCTCCACGGGGCTCTACCGGCTGGGACGGCTTGATCTGGCAGTCACCGTTGCGTCGCAAGTTCATCCGCGTGGCTACCCGCCGACCCGGCGATGTCACTCGCTCACGGTGTCGGCATGGCGGTGGGCCACCTTCCACTCGCCGTCCTCGCGGCGGTACACCTGCGTAGCCCGCAAGGTGTAGCTGCCCGGCTGACCATCCACGGAGCAGGAGGTGTGCTCGACGCCGGCGGTGTAGGCCATGTCGCCCACCACGTCGTACGCCTGCGGTTCGAATGCGTACGACGTGCAATTGGAGAAGGTCTTCTCGAGGGAAGAGAAGAGTTGGTCGAGTTCAGGCTGTCCAACGGCGTTGCGAAACGCACCGAGGACACTGACTGGCTCGTTGCGAGACCAGAGCGCCCGTCGTGGGCCGGCGTCGCCGTTGTGCAGGGCGAGTTCGGCTGCGTACAGCGCCGTCTTGACCCAGCGGAGGAAGTCGTCGCGGTCGGTCATGCCGTCCGGATGCTAAGACGCCACCGCCGATCATGTCGCCATCTGCTCCGCGCGTCCGGGGGAATCCCACACGTTCGGGGACTGTCCGATTGGGTGAAGGCTCGTCAGTTGGCGGTGTATCCGCCGTCCACGACGAACTCGGCCCCGGTGCTGAACGAAGCATCGTTGCTGGCAAGGAAGGTGATCACAGCGGCGACTTCCTCGGGCTGAGCGAGCCGACCCATCGGGGTGAGGTTCGCCAGCATCTCGCGATCGGTGTCGCCCAGGATTGGCGTGTCCACGAAACCGGGATGCACCGAGTTCACTCTGACGCCCTCCTTGGTCCAGGCGAGTGCAGTGCTCTTGGTCAGGAGCCGCACCGCACCTTTGGCGGCGTGATAGGCGGGGGAGGTACCGAATCCGCCCACGATCCCGAACATCGAGCTCACGTTGACGACCGCTCCATTGCCCGAACTCTTGAGGGCGGCGCTGGCTGTCTTCTGTCCGAGGAACACGCTGGTCTGGGTGGTGGCGATGACCCGGTCGTATGTCTCTTTGGTGGTCTCCTCGATCGGCTCGTTGTCTCCGATGCCGGCGTTGTTGACGAGGATGTCGAGCCCGCCGAACTCGCTCTCAACGGCGGCGATGGCGTCGGACCATGCCTCCTCGCTCGCAACGTCAAGCAGCTGGAAGGCGGCGCGACCACCGGCCGTGGTGATCTCTTCGACCACGGCGCGACCGGCCTCTTCCTGCACGTCTGCGACGACGACGGCGGCACCTTCTCGTGCCATCCGCAGGGCGGTGGCGCGGCCGATGCCACTGGCGGCACCCGTGACGAGGGCGATTCGATCAGCGAAGCGGTTCGAGTCTGACACGATGATGTCCCTTCTTTGATGCCGTTCGGCATGAACGGCGCTCGAGAAATTATCTGTTATGTCAACTACTGAGGGGTAAGGTTTATTCCATGGATCTCACTGTCATCGACGACGAGCGGATCAGCGAGTACGGGCGGCTGGTAGAGGCTCAGCGCCACTTGCATCGGATCTTCGACAGGTCGTTGCGTGCTCATGTCGGGATCTCGAGCACGTGGTACGAGGCGCTGCTACGGCTGGCACGGGCTCCGGATCGCCAGATGTCGACCAGCGAACTCGGTACGTCACTCCTGCTCAGCTCGGGTGGAGCGACGCGCCTGGTCGATCGGTTGGTGGCGAGGGGATTGGTCGAGCGGGTTGCGGACGGATCGGATCGTCGGATCTCTTGGGTTCTTCCCACCAAGGAGGGGCTTTCAGTGCTCGTCGATGCCACCCGGGTCCATCTCTCCGACCTCGAGGAGCACTTCGTTTCCCGGCTCGACTCCTCCGATCGGGAGACCCTGACGAATCTGCTCCGTCAGCTGCGGCGACCGACGGCGCCTTGATGACTGCAGTTGATCGCCCTCGAGACTCGTTCGCACGGCTGCCGGCCGGGCCGCCGACCCCGCCTCACTCCCCGGTGTGCCGAAACTCCACAGATTGCCCTCGGGGTCGGCAACCGTGAATCCCCGCGAGCCGTAGTCCTCGTCGGCACGTCCCCTGACGACCTCCGCACCGGCGGCCGTGGCCCGGTCGAAGAGGGCGTCAGGGTCGTCGGTGACCAGGTAGAGAGCCTCGTTGCCAGGGAAACGCCGGCCAAAGGCCGTATCGTCCTTGCCGGCCGACCCGATCATGACTCCACCACCCGGGGGGCCACCACAACTCACCGTGGGCTACGACCGACGGGTCATCTTCGACGGTGACGATCACCTCTCGCGGGGTGATCTAGAACTGCGGGATCGAAGGTGCGCTCGGTCGGTTCGGGTCTTGGGCCGGGTCGTTGCCAGGCAGCGTCCCTGCGAACCACTCGTCGAGTTTCCAATCGGGGACTGGTGGCTCGGTGCTAC
>DATKBG010000112.1:0-5605 GCA_035514255.1 Acidimicrobiia bacterium | reverse complement strand
AACAGGGCGTGGTGCAGGACTGGATCGCCGAAGCGCGCATCCGCATCGAACAAGCCCGGCTCATGGTGCTCAAGACGGCGTGGCTCATCGACACCGTCGGGGTGAAGGGGGCGCGCATCGAGGTGTCGGCGATCAAGGTGGCGGTCCCCGAGATGGCTACCTGGGTGATCGACCGCGGGATCCAGGTGCTCGGCGGCGCCGGGGTGAGCGACGACTTCCCGCTCGCCTCCCTCTACGCCCACGCCCGAACCCTGCGCATCGCCGACGGACCCGACGAGGTGCACAAGCGCTCGGTGGCGCGGCGCGAGCTGCGGCGGGTGCGGGACGAGTCGTGACCGGGGCGGTGTTCGAGCCAGCCGGGGAGGCCTTTCAGCCGCAGCCGGTGTCCCGGTCCGGTTGGGGCGAGGAGGTGCTGCACGGCGGGCCGGTGGCGGCGCTGTTCGTCCGCCAGATGGAGCGGGTGCCGGCCACGGTGCCGATGCAGGTCGCACGGCTCACCGTCGACATGTTCCGCCCGGTACCGACCAGCCCCCTGATCGTCACCACGGAGGTGAGCAGGGAGGGCCGCCGGATCCAGACCCTCGAGGCGTCGATGACCTCAGACGGTGTCGAGGTAGCCAGGGCCACGATGCTGCGCATCAGGTCTGACGATCTGGCGGTACCGGACCACCCGACCCGTGAACCCCTTCCGGACCCCGCAGGGCTTCCGGTGTATCGGATGGACCATCCGATGCCGGAGCACGATGAGGACGATTGGTTCCACACCCGTGGCGTCGAGATGCGCCTCGTGTCGGGAGACATCATCGAGCCAGGACCGGCCACGGTATGGATGCGTCTCACCGTGCCGATAGTCGCCGGCGAAGACCCATCACCGACGCAGCGTGCGGTCGCCGTCGCCGACTTCCCCAACGGCATCAGTCGGGTGCTGCCACCGGGATGGCTGTACATCAACCCCGACCTCACGGTGCACTTCGCTCGACCACCCGACGGCGAGTGGATTGCCCTGCGCGCCCGCACCGACATCACCGGCGGCGTCGGCCTCGCCCAGGCCGAGCTGTTCGACACCGATGGCGTATTCGGGCACTCCTTGCAGAGCCTGCTGGTGGCGAGCGGGTTTTGAGTCTCCTCTCTCCCCCCGTAGGGGGGAGGAGTACCTGACGGCGCAGCCGTCAGGGGAGGGGGGAGGGCAAGCACTACGCAGACTCCGAGACGGGGCCGCTCTTGGCTTTTGGTTCTCCGTACCATTCCCCTCATGACCCACCAGCTCACCCGGCCCCGCTGGCTCGCCGGGCACGTGCTCGTGCTGGTGACGGTGGTGGCGTTCGTCTATCTCGGGTTCTGGCAGTTGCGGCGGCATGCCGAGGTGCAGGGACTCCAGGCGGTGGTGGCTGAATCTTTCGCGTTGCCACACGTCGAGGTGGGCGAAGCCGAGATGTACCGACGGGCCGTGGCCTTCGGTAGCTTCGATCACAGCCGGGAAGTGCGTGTGCTGCGATCTCAGGACGGTGTGTCTGGGGAGGTGGTTCTCACTCCGCTCGTTCTCCAGGATGGATCCGCGGTGCTCGTTAATCGAGGCTGGGTGCGTCCAGGTGAGAGCCTCTCGAGGCCATCGGGCGAGATCCGCACCGAGGGCTTTATGTGGCCCGCTGAGTCGGGGTCGTGGTTGCCATCCAATCTGGAGCCGGGCCAGGTGGTGCGTCGCATCGACCCGGCGATCATCCAAGCATTTGTCGAGTACGACCTCCGTGACGGGTATCTCATCGAGGCGCTGCTGCGCGAAGCCGAGCCTCCCTCCATCCCGTCCGGCCCGCATCTGTCCTACGCGGTGCAGTGGTTCCTGTTCACGGGCGTGGTGCTGGTGGGGTATCCGCTGCTGTTGCGACGGGTGACTCGAAGGGGCGCATCCCGGTTTTGAGGCTCACGTCTCGATCGACGCCACCGTGATGCACACGATGACCGTCGGATGGTCACGGTCGTCGTAGCGCCAGGTGATGCGATACACCCCCGGGGGCGTGGTTCACCAGCCTGGCTGCTCCTTGAGCCAGTCGGTGCTGATGGTCGCCAGGTGGTCGACCGATGACGGGGCCGCCGCCAAGGCGGCATCCAACGAGAAGACGCTATCCAGCGTGTGTTCCTCGAGGTGGTCGGTGAGCTCGTCACGCAGGTGACCACCGCTGTCGAAAGCGCGCCCTGACGCCTCCTGGACGACGCGATAGGCAGCGTCGCGGTCCATCCCCGACCTGATGAGGGCGAGAAGGACCGGCTGGCTGAACACCAGGCCGTTCGTGGCGTCCAGGTTGGCCCGCATGCGGGCGGTGTCTACGACGAGGCCTTCGATCAGCCTGGTGGCGCGGGCGAGGGCGAAGTCGAGCACCTGGCAGGCGTCGGGGAGGATCACCCGTTCCACCGAGGAGTGGCTGATGTCGCGCTCATGCCACAGGGCGACGTTCTCGAGTGCGGCGGAGGCGTATCCGCGAAGCAGACGGGCGATCCCGGTGATGTTCTCGGCGAGGATCGGGTTGTGCTTGTGGGGCATCGCTGACGAGCCCTTCTGCTGCTCATGAAACGGCTCGGCGACCTCCCGGACCTCCGAACGCTGCAGGTGTCGGATCTCGGTGGCTAGGCGTTCCAGCGTGGCTCCGACACCGGCGAGGGCGCCGACGAAGGCGGCATGACGGTCACGGGCGACCACCTGGGTCGCAGCGGGCTCGGCCATCAGTCCGAGTACCCCGAGGGCATGGCTCTCCACCTCGATGGGGACGGTGGCGTGGGTACCGACGGCGCCTGAGATCTTTCCGTAGGCCACGCTGTGCGCGGCGAACTGCAGCCGACGGTGAGCCCGGACCATCTCGAAGGCGAACCCCGCCACTTTGTGACCGAAGGTCGTGGGCTCGGCCCACATGCCGTGGGTTCGTCCGATCATCGGCGTGTCGCGGTGCTCCAGGGAGAGGCGTTGCAGCGCTTCGAACAGAGCGAGTGACTTGTCGAGCAGCAATGCGGCCGAGTCACGCAGCTGGATTCCGAGCGCGGTGTCGAGAATGTCTGAAGAGGTGAGCCCGTAGTGCACCCAGCGACCGTGATCACCCGTGGCCGAGGCCATGACGTCCACGAAGGCGGCGACATCGTGACGGGTCTCCGCCTCGCGCGCCTTCCAGACGGCCTGGTCTACCGGAGGTGCCGCCGCAATGGCGCGGGCTGCGTCCTCGGGGATGTGGCCGTTGATGGCCCACGCCTCGGCGACGAGCACCTCGATCAGCTGCCACAGCTCCAGGCGCCGTTCCTCGGACCAGACGGCACGCATCTCCGGTAGCGAGTATCGCTCGATCATGGCTTCCCGAACGTAGCGGCGCGCTCAGGACCCACCGAGACGATGGTCACCGGCACCCCGGCCACCTCCTCGATGCGTTCTACGTAGCGCTGGGCCGTGTCGGGGAGGTCGGAGAACGAACGGACCTCGGTGATGTCGGTGCGCCAGCCCTCGTGGTCCTCGTACACCGGCTCGCAGTCGTAGAGGACCCGGTGTTGCCGGGGGAACTCGTCGTAGGTGGTGTCGTCGGAGCGGTAGGCGTTGGCGATGCGGATCGTGTCGAACTCGGACAACACGTCGAGCTTCATCACCGCCAGTTCGGTGATACCGCTGACCCGCACCGCGTAGCGCAGGGCCACGCCGTCGAGCCACCCGCAGCGGCGGCGGCGGCCGGTGACCGTCCCGTACTCGCCACCCACTTGCACCATGCGTTCGCCGATCTCGTCATCGAGTTCGGTCGGGAAAGGCCCGGTGCCGACGCGCGACACGTAGGCCTTGGTGAGCCCGAGCACCCGGTCGATGTCTTTCGGGCCGACGCCGACCCCGGTCATCACGCCGCCGACGGTCGGACTCGACGAGGTGACGAACGGATAGGTGCCATGGTCGATGTCGAGGAGCACGCCCTGGGCCCCCTCGAAGATCACGTTCTTTCCGTCCCGCATCGCTTTCCACACCAGCAGTGAGGTGTCCTCGACGTGGTCGGCGAGCTGGCGGGCGTAGTCCAGGTACTCCTCGGCGATGTCGGAGGCGTCGAACGCCAACTGGTTGTAGAGCTTGGTGAGCTGTTTATTGGCCTCGCGGACCGCCGCTTCGAGCTTGTCGCGGAAGATCTTCGGGTCGTACAGGTCCTGGACCCGGATGCCGATGCGGGCGTACTTGTCCAGGTAGGCCGGACCGATGCCCTTCTTGGTGGTGCCGATCAGGTTCTTACCGAGAAAGCGTTCCCGCACCGCATCGAGTTTGCGGTGGTACGGCATGATCAGGTGGGCGTTCGCCGAGATCTTCAGGCGCCCCGGGTCGACGCCCCGTCCGCTGAGCATCGCCATCTCCTCGAGGAGCACCTGGGGGTCGATGACGCAGCCGTTGCCGATCACCGGCGTCACCGTGGGGTAGATCACCCCGGACGGGATCAGGCTGAGGGCGAACTTCTCCTCACCGATGACGATGGTGTGGCCAGCGTTGTTGCCGCCCTGATAGCGAACGACCATGTCGGCGTCCTGGGCGAGGAGATTGGCGATCTTCCCCTTTCCCTCGTCACCCCATTGGGCACCGATGACGACGGTGGTAGGCATCTGTTGCCGATCGCTCCTCGCAGACAGCGACCGGATGGTACTTGAAGCGCCGAGAGCTCACAGCTAACAGCTCACAGCCAGTCTGGCTGTTGGCTGTTAGCTGTGAGCTGGATCTGACCGAAGGTCAGATCCCCTGCACATGCACCACGACGCGGCGCTCGCGGGGTTGGTCGAGCTCTCCGAAGAGGACCTTTTGCCACATGCCGAGCAGCATCTCGCCGTCGACGACGGGGACCGTCGCCGATGCGCTTCCGACGAGCATCTGGCGGCAGTGGGAGTGGCCGTTGACCAGCTCGTCTTCCTGGAGGTTCTCGGTGCGGAGGTCGTGGTCGTCGTGCTCGTAGTAGGCGTCACACGGGGCGATCGTGTCCAACATCCGTCGGAAGTCGTTGAGGAAGCCGGTCTCGGACTCGTTGAGAACGATGGTCGTGGTGGTGTGCGGCGTGTGGACCGTCACCTGGCCATGGCGGATGCCCGAACGCGCCACGACGTCACGGGTGAAGTCGGTGAGGTCCCAAAACTCGGTCCCGTCGGTGGTCGAGAAGTGGAGGACTTCGGTACGGATGAGGGGGCTGTCTGAGGCTGCGAGGAGGGTGATGGAGCCTTTGGGGCTCCGGGTACCCCGGCGGGTGATGGCGTGTTCGTCCACGAGTCGAATTCTCCGGGTCAGGTACTGCGCTCGCACGATAGCGGGGGACACGCGCATATCGGGTGTCGGGGGGAGGCGCGATTCGCGATTCGCAATCCGCAATTCGCAACTACTAGGCGGTGGTCTGGCGGGTCAGCGAATGGCGAATTGCGAATAGCGCCAGATGCTTCCGATCGGCCCGCTCAAACCCCTCCGGCCACCAACCTGCCGTCTCTGTACACCGCTGCGATCCTCTCCCGCAGGCCGTCCAGGTCGAGGGGATCACCGTCTACGACCACCAGGTCGGCTCGTTTACCGGCCTCGATCGTGCCTCGGTCCTCCAGCAGCCCCATGCATTCGGCGGCGTTGCGGGTCGTC
>DATKBG010000111.1:0-5648 GCA_035514255.1 Acidimicrobiia bacterium | reverse complement strand
GCTTGGCGCCTTGCGAGGCGGCCGCGGTTCCTCTGCCATGGGCGGGCTCAGATACCGCCGACACACGGCCGGCGCACCTGCTCGTTGGCCGCCAAGGTGGCGGCCGCGTCCGCGAGGGTCCGGTCGACCAGCGTGGGACGCTCGGTGAATCGAAGGCTCATGACATTTCGTCCAGCGGTCCCGGTAGGTTACCGGTTTCAGGTGAGCGGAGGTCGGATCACCGACGACGCCCGCCTTGTCGACCTGCCGGGCGAGTGCTCAAGCCCAACAGGCGGACACGGCCACCACGGCAACGGCGTGATGTACTATCCGGGGCCAAGGATGTCCCACGCGCGCCGTGATGGGACTCTCGTTTCAAAGGTGGGTGGCGTCGATCATCGCCCGATTGTGGCTGGTCCGGCTAGGGACCGCCGGTTCAGATCTGAGCGCCAGGTCAGCGAAGTGGACCGCACAAGCCATGGGGCCGTCGACCGTCTCACGCGTCAACCGCAGTCACATGCCGGAGGTTCGGCACCCAGAGTCATGGAGGAGTTGATGATTAGATTGATACGCGACTCCGGCAAGGGCCGGATGTCGTGGCTCGCCTTGATCGGAGTGATGGCGATCCTGCTCGCCGCATGCAGTCCGCAGGCGAGTGCCAGTCCCTCGACCGCCGCGAGTCAGCCGGAGGAGAGTCAGTCGGAGGAGAGTCAGCCGGAGGAGAGTCAGCCGGAGGCAGACCTCGATCCCATCCCGATGCGGATTGGGGTAATCCTGCCCCAGACCGGTGGGCTGTCGAGCATCATCGACGCCCTTGAGGAGCCGCTCCGGATGGGCGCCGAGGAGATGAACGCCGCCTCCGAAGGCCTGGTCACGATCGACTTCACCGATAGCGGAACCGACGCGACTATCGCCTCACAGAATATCGACCAGTACCTGACCGGTGACCACAACGCGATCATCGGTCCGGCCGCCAGTGGTGTGGCCAACGCTGTGTGGGACAAGGTGAACACCTCCGAGATGGTGATGTGCTCGGGCAGCAGCACCGGCTCGGTGTTCAGCGGCGAGGAGTACAACCCGTTCCACGTCCGCACCGCTCCCTCCGACGACATCCAGGGTCCGTTGCTGGGCAACCTGATCCTCGAGGACGGCTACACGGATGTGGCCGTGGTCTGGCGCAGTGACGACTATGGCGTCGGCTTCGGCGAGTCGGTCGCGAGCAGCATCACCGATGCCGGTGGCAACGTGGTGATCGAGGAAGGCTACGACCAGGACCTGGACTCGTTCACCGACCTCGCCCAGTCGATCGTCGCCTCTGGCGCCGAGGCAGTGGCGATGATCACCTTCGCGGAGGGTGCGCAGCTCCGCCTGGATCTCCAGAGCGCCGGATTCGACGGCCAGATCTACGTGGCCGACGGGTTCGTCGACAACGTCACCGTGGACGATCTTGATGCCGCCCTGCTCGAGGGGCTCCGGGGCACCTACCCGGCAGTCGCGCCGTCGAGTGGGGAGGCGACATTCCCGGACCGGTTCGCAGAGTTCGCGCCGGAAGCTCCCACCGTGTTCTCGGCTCACATGTACGACTGCCTGGCCGTCCTGGTGCTGGCAGCGCAGGTGGCCCAGAGCTCTGACCCGGCCGACTACAACGCCGAGATCATCGGGGTCACACGCGATGGTGAGAAGTGCTCGCTGATAGCCGAGTGCCTGGAGATGGTCTGGGCCGGCATAGATATCGACTACGACGGGGCCTCGGGTGCGCTGGACTTCAGCCCCAACGGGGAGCCGGGAGTGGGCATTTACAACGTCATTGAGTTCAACGCTGAAGGCACAACCGAGAACCTGGACGAGATCCAGGGCGAACTGCCCTAGGTCACGATCGAGCGTTGGCACGAGAGGGGTCCGGCGTGCGCCGGGCCCCTCTCTTAGTGTCGCCGCAGATTGAGCGTCAGGACGGTTGGCGGCCCAAGGTGCCAAGGTAGAGGTCGATGACCTTGGGGTCGTGGAGCAGTTCGTGGCCAATGCCCGTATAGGCGTTACGGCCCTGGTCGAGGACGTAACCTCGGTCGGCGATCCCGAGGCAGTGACGTGCGTTCTGCTCCACCATCACAACGGATACCCCGGTCGCAGCGATCTCCGTCACCTGCTCGAACACGCGGTCCTGGACGATCGGCGACAGGCCGGCGGAGGGTTCGTCGAGCAGCAGCACGCTGGGGGCGGTCATCAGTGCCCGGCCGAATGCCACCATCTGACGCTCGCCGCCCGAGAGCAGCCCGGCCTTCTGGTGACGCCGTTGCTTGATGAGCGGGAACATGCTGGTGATCGCCTCGAACCGTTCCGCCCACGCTCCCAGGTTCAGGTAAAGGCCCATGCGCAGGTTGTCCTCCACGGACAGCGACGGGAACACGTTGGCCCGCTGCGGCACGTAGCCCATGCCCCGGCTCACCAACTCGTGCGTGGGCAGGCCGGTGATGTCGTCACCCCGCAACAAGACCCTCCCAGAACGGACCCCGAGCAGGCCGAAGATCGCCTTGACCAGGGTGGACTTCCCGGCACCGTTGGGCCCGATGATTCCCACCAGCTCCCCCTGCTGGAGCGTCAGGTTCACGCCCTTGAGGATGTCGACCTCGGGGACGTATCCGCCCACCAGATCCTCGACGATCAGAACCGGCTCGGTCACTCTTCGTCCTCTCCGCGACGCTTCCCGAGGTACGCCTCGATCACCGCTGGGTTGCGGGCGATGACGTCCGGCGGGCCCTCGGCGATGACCCCACCCTCGGCGACCACCACGACCCAATCGGAGATGGACTGGACCACATCCATGTCATGCTCGACGAAGAGGACGGTCATCCCCGATTCTCTCAAATCCTTCACGTGCTCCATCAGCGACTGGATCAGCACTGGATTCACGCCGGCGGTCGGCTCGTCGAGCATGACCACGGTCGGCATCATCATCAGCGCTCTGGCCATCTCCAGCAGCTTGCGCTGACCGCCTGAGAGGCGCCCGGCGTACTCGCCTGCCATTGCGGTGAGCCCGAAGCGTTCCAGGATCTCCGTTGCCTGCTCCTCGTTCCGGCGTTCCGCGCTCTGCCAGCCTCCGAACAGCGCGCCGCGAAAGGTCGCCCCCGGCTGCGTCTTTGCCGCAACCAGCATGTTCTCGAGCACCGTGAGCCTCGGAAGCACCTTGGTGAGCTGGAACGTTCTCACCATTCCTCGCCGCGCGACGTGGTGAGCGGGCACACCCACCAGACCGTGCCCGTCGAGCGACCACCGCCCCTCGTCCGGAGCGTCGAACCCCGTGAGCAGGTTGAACAGGGTCGTCTTCCCCGCGCCATTGGGCCCGATGATGGCGGTGATGGTGTTGCGCTGGATCTCGAGGTGGTCCACGTCCACCGCCCGGAGGCCACCGAACGCGCGTCGCAGGCCGTCGATCGTGAGGACGGGATCCGGTTTGGCCACCCCGGGCTCGGGCGCGATTGCGAGCTCAGGTCGCATCGGCTCGACCCTCATCTCTGCTCCGGAGCAATCCCTGCGGGCGGAACACCATCAGCAGCATCAGGGCGACGCCGACCAGGAAGAACTTGATCAACCCCGCCTCGGCCGGCGAGAGGATCGCCCCGATCCAGTCGACGTTGGCCTGCAGCCGCGCCATCAGCGCGTCGGTGGCGAAGAAGAGGAAGTTGACCAGCGCGGCACCCAGCACCGCGCCCCAGATCGACCCGGCGCCACCGAGGATCACCATCACGTAGAGCATGAAGGTGATTCGAGGCTGGAAGGCATCGGGATGGATGCTCTGTTGTTCGAGCGCGAAGAGGATGCCGGCCAGGCCGGCGATCCCGCCGCCGATCATCAGCGCCTGCAGCTTGTACGCGAAGACGTTCCTCCCCAGCGAACGGGTCGCGTCCTCATCCTCGCGGATCGCGGTGAGGATCCGCCCCCACGGGCTTTTGATGAGGCGCGCCACCAACAGGGTCGAGAGGAGCACCAGGGCCCAGCCCACGAGGATCACCCATAGGGCCCTGCCAGTCACCACGAACTGACCAACGCCGTACAGCTCCGATGTCGGGAAGGGATTGAGTGCATGGAAGTCGCCGGCGAAGCCCTGAAGGCCGAACACCCCGCCGGTCATCGGCTCGGCGGCCGACGACCTCGTCACCAGTCGAAGCACCTCGCCCGCTGCAATGGAGGTGATGGCGAAATAGTCGGCCCGGAGTCGCAGCGTCGGAATCCCGAGGAGGAGCCCGAGCACGACGGCAGCCGCGATACCGACGAGGAGCCCCAACCACAGCGGCCCCCCGAGCTCGACCGTCATCGCCGTGCCATACCCCCCGACCAGCATGAACGCGACGTGACCGAAGTTGAGCAGCCCGGCATAGCCGAACTGCAGGTTCAGGCCGATAGCGCTCAGTGCGTACCCGGCGGTGACCGGGCCGATGGTCGCGAGGACGCCGGCGGCCAGGATCTGCAGCCAGTCCATCAGCCGATCCTCTCCCGCGTCCCGAAGATCCCTTGCGGGCGGAACAGCAGCATGACGATCAGGATGACCAGGCCGGAAACGACCTTCAGCTCGGCAGGGAGCAGCAGCGTGCTCATCTCGACCACGATCCCGACCACGAACCCGCCCACCATCACTCCGTACGCGCTTCCGAGTCCGCCGAGCACCACGGCTGCGAACAGGAGCAGGAGGATCTTGAAGCCCATCTCGTAGGAAACCGACTCATTCAGCCCGTAGAAGACTCCACCCAGGGCGGCAAGCCCCGCGGCCATGATCCAGGTGATCCAGATCACCTGGTCGACGTTGATGCCCGACGACTCGGCGAGGTCTCGATCGTCGGACACGGCCCGCATCGCCGTGCCCGCCCGGCTTCGCTGCAGGAACTGGCTGACGAGGAACAGGACCACGATCGTCACGCCGATGGTGACCAGATGCTTCGGCACCATCGAGACACCCAGGATCAGGATTGCGGGCTGCCCGGCAAAGTCCGGGTATGACGCCGGCTGACCTCCGAAGGTGAGCTGGATGAGACTGCGCAGCGCGAAGGACAGCCCGATCGACACCACCATCAGCGAGAGAAGGGAGGTTCCCCGTTTGCGGAGCGGGCGCCACAGGTAGCTGCTCTGCAGCCCGCCGAACACGGCGACGAGGATGACAGCCGGGATCGCTGCGAGGACCAGGGGCCAGGTTGGACCGCCGTCCGTCGCGTGGAAGACATAGGCGAGGACCCCGCCCAGGGTGACCAGCTCGGCGTGGGCGAAGTTCACCAGGCGGGTGACTCCGTAGATCAGGGACAGCCCCACGGCGGCGAGCGCGATGGTGGCTCCCAACTTGAGGCCCGCGACGAACAGCGCGGCGACGCGCGCGTATCCGGCGACCCCGCTGGACCCGCCCTCTCCCAGGGGGAAAATGACCGATTTCCCCTGGCCGGTGAGTACGGCGACATTCGGCAGCTCGACCTTGGTCGGGTCGGTCATGGTGACGCCTTCGGGGAGGGTGGCCACGTCCAGGGTGACCTGGTAGGTCCCTGGACCCGGGAGGGCCACCTCCCACTTGCCCTCGCCGTCGGAAACGGCCGAACCGACCTCGGCGCCGTCCTGGAAGACCGTGATCGTGACGCCCTCTACCGGGGTCCGCTCGTCCGCTGATCGATACACCAACGTTCCACCGATCGTCT
>DATKBG010000110.1:0-8326 GCA_035514255.1 Acidimicrobiia bacterium | reverse complement strand
TGGTCGGTGAGGAGCATCACCAGGCGGTCGATGCCGAGCCCCATGCCACCGGTGGGCGGGAGGCCGTATTCCAGGGCTCGCAGGTAGTCCTCGTCCATCGGGTGAGCCTCGGTGTCGCCGGCGTCGCGAGCAGAGGCCTGTGCCTCGAAGCGACGGCGTTGATCCACAGGGTCATTCAGTTCAGAGAACGCATTCGCCAGCTCGTGACCGGCGACTATGACCTCGAAGCGTTCCGTCAGTCCCGGACGCGACCGGTGAAGGCGGGCCAACGGGGAGATCTCCTCGGGGAAGTCGAGGACCACGGTCGGCTCCCAGAGGGTCGGCTCCACGAAGTGCTCGAACGCCTCGGCGATGATCCGCCCCGTACCCCATGATCCGTCGTACTCGACACCGGCGGCATCGGCGGCCTTGCGGGCCTCCTCGACCGGCATCACCGGGTCCCACTCGACGCCGCTGATCTCGGTGGTAGCCCCGACGTAGTCGAGACGCTTCCACGGAGTCGTCAAGGACAACGGACGATCCTGATAGGTCAGTTCGGTGGTCCCAGCTACCGCCCCGGCGGCCTCGACCACGATCGCTTCGGTGAGGTCGATCATGTCGCCGTAGTCGGCGAGGGCTTGATAGGCCTCGAGCATGGTGAACTCGGGGTTGTGCCGGGGCGACAGGCCCTCATTGCGAAAGACGCGGCCGATCTCGAACACCCGCTCCATGCCGCCCACGACCAGCCGCTTGAGGTGGAGTTCCAGGGCGATGCGCAGGTACATCGTCTGATCCAGCGCGGCATGGTGGGTGGTAAAGGGTGTGGCCAGCCCTCCCGTCGGCAGGTCGTGGAGGAGCGGCGTCTCGACCTCGATGAACCCGCGGCTCTCCAACGACCGCCGTATCGAGCCGACCGTCGCCACCCGGGCGCGTGCCACCCGCATCGAGTCCGGGTTGACCATGAGGTCCACGTATCGCCGGCGGTATCGCTGCTCGGTGTCGGTGAGGCCGTGCCACTTCTCCGGCAGCGGACGCAGGGCCTTGGAGAGCAGGGTGAAGTCATCCACCCGCACCGACAACTCCCCCGTGCGCGTGGTCACCACCTCACCCGAGGCGCCCACCCAGTCCCCCACGTCGAGGTCGGCGAATTCGGCCATGCGCTCCCCCAGCACCTTCTCCTCGGCGAACAGCTGAATGCGACCGGATCCGTCCTGAAGCACGGCGAATGCCACGGCGCCGAGATCGCGCTTCGACATGATCCTGCCGGCCACCACCACGCTCGATCCGGTGTTGGTCTGCGGGTCTAGACCGCCGTGCTCTGCGTGGAGATCAGCGGCGCCAGCGGTCCGGTCGAACCTGACCGGGTAGGGGTCACCGCCGGCATCGCGGAGGGCATCGACCCTGCCCTGACGGTCGGCCATGATCCGATCGAGCGCCGACTCGTCGGCCTCCGCGCCGATCGCCGCCTCGTCGTCCGCCATGGTCACGCTCCGATGTTCATGTCGTAGATGATCCGCAGCCCATCGAGGGTCAGGTCGGGGTCGACCGTCGACACGGTGCGGCAGTGGGGGACGATGGTAGAGGCGAGGCCGCCGGTGGCGATGACCGCCGGCGAGCCACCCAGCTCTCCGATGAAGCGCTCGACGAGTCCATCGACCATGCCGGCGTGTCCGAACAAGAGCCCGCTTTGGATGGCTTCCACGGTGTTGCGTCCGATGGCTGCTGGCGGCGGGATCAGATCGACCCGACGCAGGGCCGCAGTCCCCGAGATGAGCGCGTTGAGCGACACCTCGAGACCGGGGGCGATGGAGGCACCGACGAGAGCGCCCGTGGCGTCGACGGCGTCGATGTTCGTCGATGTGCCGAAGTCGACCGAGACGACCGGGGCGCCGTATTTGGTGAGCGCCGCCACCGCGTTGGCCACCCGGTCTGCCCCGGCCTCACGGGGGTTGTCGATGTTGATCGGCATGCCGGTCTTGATCCCGGGACCGACCACCACCAGCGCGTCTTCGCCCACCAGTTCGGTGGCCACCTCGATCATCGCCGCCTTCGCCGACGGGACCACGCTGGCCAGCACCGCCCCCTCCAGGTCTTCAAGCCGGTGGCCGTCCTGGCGGAGCAGCCCGGTCAGGAACAGTCGGTACTCGTCGGCGGTGCGCTCTCGCACCGTCGACAGCCGCCACGAGTCGACCATCGCCTCCCCGTCGTAGAGACCGACGACGGTCTGCGTGTTGCCGACATCCACCGCGATCAACATCTATCCACCTCCGGTGAGGGTCGAGGGCCGGGTCAGGAGACGGCCGCGGTCCACGGTCCCGTCGCCGTCGATGTGCACATTGTCGATGAGCCGAACTTTGCCCACCTGGGCGGCCACGGCGAGAAACGTGCCTTCACGGACCTGATCGGCAGGTTCCAGCGTGGCGGCATCGACGAGGCTGGCGTAGTGGAGCTGCGCCGCAGCGTCTTCGACGGCTTCGGCGACGATCCCTTCGGCGTCCGATCCATCCTCGAGACCGCTCTCGATGGCGTCAGCGGCGGCGAACAGCCCACGCGAGAGGCCCAGCGCCATCTCGCGGTCGTCGAGGAACATGTTGCGGCTCGACAGAGCGAGGCCGTCGGGTTCCCGCAGCGTCGGCGCCGGCAACACCCGGACCGGAAACGACAGGTCGACAACGAGACGCCGGATCACCGCCACCTGCTGGGCGTCCTTGCGCCCGAACACCGCCGCAAAGGGCTGGAGGCCGGCGAACAGCTTGGTCACCAGGGTGGCGACCCCGTCGAAGTGGCCCTTGCGGCGGCCCTCCATAGGCTCACCCAACGGACCGGCACTCACCCGGACCACCGGCTCCTCTGGGTACATCTCCTCGACCGGTGGAGCGAAGAGGACTCCCACCCCGGCCGCTTCGGCGAGGGCGGCGTCGCGCTCCAGATCGCGGGGATAGCGGTCCAGGTCGGCGGGGTCGTCGAACTGGAGCGGGTTGACGAAGACGCTCATCATCACTGTGTCCGGGTCGACAGTGCGGGCGGTGTCGACCAGCGCCAGATGCCCTTCGTGGAGGGCTCCCATGGTGGGGATGAGCACGAGCCGCCCAACCGTGGCGCTCCGGGCCTCGTCGAACGTCCGAGCCACCCTCATCGCAGTGCCTCGTTCACCGTGTCGCTGGCGTCGGCCACGATGCCGGTGGCGATCGCCATCGCCTCGAAGGCTCCGGCGATGTCGGGTGCCGCGGCGCGAACTGCTTCCACCTGAGCCCGAACCGTCTCGACGTCGTGGCGGGCGATCGGGCCGGTCAGGGCTTCCAGCGGACCCATGGCGAGGGCGTTGTCGACAACGGCCCGCACCAGGGGCTCGGCCACCGCGGTGTCCACCCCGGCGGCGGCGAACAGTCGGTGGGCGACGGCGAGTGCGGCGATCGTGTAGTTGGCGGAAGCGGCCGCCGCCGCGTGATAGACGGCTCGCACCTCCTGCGGCAGCTCGAACGGGTGGGAACCAAACGAACGCGCCAGACCAAACAGGCGGTCGCTCAAGAAGTCGTCGTCGGAGGTGATCCCGATAAAGGCGCCGGGAAGACGCTCGGCTCCGGCCTCGGCGGTCGGGATCGTCTGGAGGGGATGAAAGGCAGCGACGGGAACGCCGAGGGGAGACAGCGCGTCGGGCGGGACGAGGCCAGAGAGGTGCGCGGCTCCCCCGACGCTGGCCGCCCGGTCGGCGTACTCGTCGGCCACTTCGGCGATCGCCCCATCGCGCACCGCGACCACCAGCAGGTCGGCGGTCGGAAGCCGGTCACCCCAGACGAGCGGCCGTGACTCGAGGCGGTCGGCGACCGACGCGGCGGCCTCGGCGTCGCGCGCGGCAACACCGACGATGCGGTGTCCGGAAGCAACGGCGACGAGGCCGATGGCAGTCCCGGCCCGTCCCGGGCCGAGCAAGATGAGATCCATGGTTCCAGTCCTCTAGGGGTACCAGCCAAGGAGTAGGTTACCCGTGAGGCCGCCTACGGCGGCCGTACTTGGTACTTGGTACTTGGTACTCGTCCCCCCTACAGGGGAGGGGACGCCCTTTCGCGGTCCCTCCCCCCGAAGGGGGGAGTACCGCCGGGAGCGAAGCGAGCGGCGGGGAGGGGGGAGGGCGATCACTACGTGAACCTCGCGACGCGCCAACCCTTCCCCTTCCGTCAGCGACCTGCGGCCTTCACGTCCCCCTTCAGGGGAGGAGACCGCGTGATGAGGCCCGCTGGTCCTGCACTGTCTCTAACAGCTCTTCCACGGTGCCGTGGCCGGGGATCACGGCTCCGGGCCAGGCTTCGGCGAGGGGTTCCAGAACGAAGCGTCGGGTGTGCATGCGGGGGTGGGGGACGGTGAGGCCGGGGGCGTCGATCTCGGCATCGCCGTACAGCAGCAGGTCGAGGTCGAGGGTGCGGGGCGCCGAGCGCTCGCCACGCTCTCTGCCCGCCTCGGCTTCGATGGTGAGTAGCCGTTGCATCAGCGGCACCGGGCCTAACACGGTACGCACCACGGCAACCGCGTTCAGGTAGTCGTCCTGGGGCGGTCCGCCGATCGGCGCGGTCTCCCACACTCCCGACACCGCCACCGCTTCACCCAGGCGTCGGAAGCCCTCGACCGCGCCGGTCAGCGCCGCCAGGCGATCACCGAGGTTCGACCCGAGGCCGATGGCGGCCCGCGTCTCAGGCCCCCGAGGGTTGCGGGATCAGTGCTCGAGCGTCGGGACCGAGTGGCCGGCCCAGGATCTCCTGGACCACGGCGGTAGCCATGATCGGGTCGGTCACCTTCCCCGAGTAAACGAGGTAGCCGGCGAGGACCCCGGCGACAGCGTCGTCGATGATGTCGCGGTGTACCAGGAGCACGATGCGGGGCTCGGCGAGTAGTTGGCCGATCGCCCGGTAGACGGGCTCGGCAGCCTCACGATCGACCTCGAGGAGCGGGACGCTGTGAGCCCGCAGGCCGCCTTCCTCGTAGGCCGCGATGTTCTGATTTGCCTCGAGCAGCGACAGGACGGTGTTGACCCCGGCACGTTTGAGCCAGGTGATCTCCTCTTCGCGGCGTACCCGCCGATGCTGGAAGCCGTAGCCGCCGATGCGTTCGGACACGGCGAGGCGACCGGAGATCACCCACGTGAAGTCGCGAGGTTCGAGACCCGTCATCACTGCTCCACCACCCCGCGCACGATAGCGGTGGCCACGAGACTGGAACGCAGCCCGGAAGCGACGTCATGGGTGCGGATGATGGAGGCGCCCGCGGCGATCGCCAGAGCATGGGCGGCGATCGTCTCCGGGATCCGTTCGACCGCCTCGGCTTCCCCGGTTATCGCCCCGAGGAACGACTTGCGTGAAGCGCCGACGAGCACCGGATGGCCGGTGGCGGCGAGCGTCCGAACGCCCTCCGACAGCAGCCGGAGGTTGTGATCGACGGTCTTGCCGAACCCGATCCCCGGGTCGAGCGCGATGTGGGACGGATCGACCCCGGCGCCGATGACGTCGGCCGCCCGGCCCACCAGATGGTCGCGCACCTCCTGCACGACGTCTCCGTAGGTCGGAGCATGCTGCATGGTGCGAGGCTCCCCCAGCATGTGCATCAGAACCACGCCGCACCCGCTGGAGGCCGCCAGCTGAGCCATCGCCGTGTCTGAGAAGGCCGTCACGTCGTTGACCACGGCGGCTCCCGCGTCGAGCGCCGCCGCCGCGACCTCTGACTTAGAGGTGTCGATCGATACGGCCGCCCCACCGGCAGCCAGTGCGGACACGACCGGAAGCACCCGGTCGATCTCAGTAGCAGCATCGACACCGGTGGACCCGGGTCGGGTCGACTCACCACCGACGTCGACGAAGTCGGCTCCGTCGCTCCACATGGCGAGGCCGGCGGCGATCGCCTCGTGAGGATCAGAGAACCTGCCGCCGTCGGAAAACGAGTCGGGAGTGACGTTGAGTACCCCCATGATCACGACCGCCGGTGCGCCGTTCCATCCGGTTCGGCGCGACCGCCAACCGTTGAACCGGGCAGCAGTCGTCAGCCCGAGCCCTTGTCGACAACGCGTTGGGCGGCGGTGGTGACCCGGGAACGCGCCGACTCGCCGTTGGGCGCCTGCAGGCGCTTGGAGCCATTGGCGGCGTGCACCCACTTGGGGACGTCGTGGAGCACCTCGGCGACCTCCTCACCGGAGAGCGTCTCTTTCTCGATGAGGGTGGCGGCCAGTCGGTCGAGGGCCTCCCGATGCTCGGTGAGGATCGCCCTCGCCTCGTCGTGTGCCTGGGTGATGAGGTGGCGGACCTCCTCGTCGATGGCGGAGGCCACCTCGTTGGAATAGTCCTGGCCCCGTGCGAAGTCGCGACCGAGGAAGACCTCGGCCTCCGGCTGCCCGTACTTCATCGGCCCGAGCCGGTCGCTCATGCCGTATTCCATCACCATGCGGCGGGCAATCGTCGTGGCCTGCTCGATGTCGTTGGAAGCGCCGGTCGTCGGATCGATGAAGATCAGTTCCTCGGCGGTCCGGCCGCCCATCAGCATGGCCAGCTTGTCGGTGAGCTCGCTGCGCCGCATGTAGTTCTTGTCCTCCATGGGGAGCGCCATCGTGTAGCCACCGGCACGGCCCCTGGGGATGATCGTCACCTTGTGGATCGGATCCGCCTTGGGCAGGGCGTACCCGACGAGGGCGTGGCCCCCCTCGTGGTAGGCGGTCACCTTCTTGTCCTCTTCGGTCATCACCCGGCTGCGGCGCTCGGGACCGGCGATAACCCGGTCGATCGCCTCTTCGAGTTCCGCCTGGCTGATCAGATCCTTCCCCCGGCGGGCGGCGAGCAGGGCACCCTCGTTGATCGTATTGGCCAGGTCGGCGCCGGTGAATCCGGGCGTGGACCGGGCGACGGCATCCATGTCGATGTCGTCGGCAAACGGCTTTCCCTTGGCGTGGACCTCGAGGATCTGTCGGCGACCCTTGATGTCAGGGCGATCGACGACGATCTGACGGTCGAATCGGCCCGGCCGCAGCAGCGCCGGATCGAGGATGTCGGGGCGGTTGGTGGCTGCGATCAAGATGACGCCGGTCTTCACGTCGAATCCGTCCATCTCGACGAGCAGCTGGTTGAGCGTCTGCTCGCGCTCGTCGTGTCCGCCGCCGAGGCCAGCGCCACGGTGGCGGCCAACGGCGTCGATCTCGTCGACGAAGATGATCGCCGGCGCCTGGGCCTTCGCCTGTTCAAAGAGGTCCCGCACCCGCGACGCGCCGACACCAACGAACATCTCGACGAAGTCGGAGCCGGAGATGGAGAAGAAAGGCACGCCGGCCTCGCCGGCGACCGCCCGGGCGAGCAGGGTCTTGCCGGTGCCGGGCGGCCCGTACAGCAGCACGCCCTTGGGAATCTTGGCTCCCATCGCACGGAACTTCTGGGGCTTCTGGAGGAACTCCTTGATCTCTTCGAGCTCCTCCACCGCCTCCTCGGCACCGGCGACGTCCTTGAACGTGACCTTGGGCATGTCACGGGTGACCTGCTTGGCCTTCGCCTTGCCGAACTGCATGACACGGCCCCCGCCGCCCTGCATCTGCATCAGGATGAAGATGAAGATGCCGAAGATCAGCAGGTACGGGAGGATCGTCCCGACGAACCACTGGAGGACGCTCGGGTCCTCGGATTCGACCTCGACGCTGACGCCACTGTCCAGGATCAGGCCTGTCAGGTCGCCCTCGTAGCCGTCGGGGAAGGAAGCCTTGAAAGTCCCACCACCCAAGGCCTCAGTGAACTCCCCCTCGACCACATTGGACCGCTGCTTGATGGTGACCGAGACGATGTCCCCGGCACTCAGGTGACTCTGGAAGCGGTCGAGTGTGATGTCCTCGGGCGCGGTGGCCGAACCCACGAAGGTGTTGACCAGGGTGATCGCCACGGTCACCACGATCATGTAGACGAGGAGCGTCCTGAAGGTTCGTTTCACGCTGGAATCTCCGCCCGGGAACTCGGCAGCGTAGGACATGGTATCCGCGCCAGGGACCTATGACTGAGGAGTAGGCCACGAGCCCCGGCGAACGAGCGCCTCCGAGTACTTGGTACTTGGTACTTGGTACCTGGTACTCGCTACTCGTCTTCCATCACTGCCACATACGGCAAGTTCCGCATGGTTCCTTGGAGATCGAGGCCATAGCCGATGACGAAATCGGGTGGAATCTCGAAGCCGACGTACTTGACGTCGATCGGAGTGCGCTGGATGCCACCCTTCACCAGCAAGGCCGCCACTTCGAGCGACGCCGGCTGGCGCACCTCCAGATTGCGACGCAGGTACGCGAGGGTGAGCCCGCTGTCGATGATGTCCTCGACGATCAGCACGTGGCGGCCGGTGA
>DATKBG010000109.1:0-34240 GCA_035514255.1 Acidimicrobiia bacterium | reverse complement strand
TGTGGTGATGTTCATCTACCGCGACGAGTACTACAACGAGCAGTCCGACAAGCGGGGGATCGCCGAGGTGGCGATCGCCAAGCACCGTGCCGGGGCCACCGGGGTCGTCGAGATGACCTTCATGCCCGAGTTCACGCGCTTCTCGGACTTGGGTCGGGATTGATCAGTTCCATCCGCCCGAGCGCCCTCCGAGGGCGGCTCGGACCGTTCATATCATCAGGTCGCCGCCGTTGATGTCGACGCTGGCGCCGGTGATGTACGCGGCTCGATCGGTGGTGAGGAAGGCGATCACGTCGGCGACCTCGGAAGCGAGACCCAGCCGGCCGATGGGGAACGAGTCGGCGTAGGAATCAGCCTGAGCCTGAGTGATGGTGGTTCGCGTCATGTCTGTGTCGATCAGCCCCGGACAGACCGCATTCACCGTGATCCCATCACGCGCCACTTCCGAGGCCACGTGCCGGGTGAGACCGAGCAGACCGGCCTTGGCCGAGGTGTAGTGGGCGCCGCCCATGGTGCTGACGCTCTTGCCGGCGGTCGAGGAAAGGTTCACGATCCTGCCCCAGCCTCGCCGTCGCATCCCCGGGATGACGGCCTGGGTGCACAGGAAGGCGCCTTTCAGGTTGACGTCGACGACGAGGTCCCATTCGTCCTCGGTGATGTCGACGATCTTGGTGGGCCGCAGGACACCGGCGTTGTTCACCAAGATGTCGATGGTGCCCAGCGCCGACTCGATGGCGTCGATCATGTCTCGCACCGCCCGCCGATCGGTCACGTCCGCGCCAACCGCCACCGTCGGACCGACGGACTCGAGTTCGTGGGTCAGCGTTTCGAGTTGGTCCTCCCTGCGGTCGTTGACCGCCACGGCGGCTCCGAGTCCGGCGAGGGCCCGGGCGATGGCGGTTCCCATACCACCGGCGGCGCCGGTGACGAGGGCCACTCGTCCGGTGTGATCTCGGCTGGGGTCGTCGGTCTGCGCCACAATCATCAAGGGTGTTTATAATAGCGCCGATGGCCGCACCGCGCCCCAGGCCGACATCACCCCGCCGGCTCTCGCCGCGATCCGGGGACCCGGCGTGAGCGCGTCGGGGCCGATCGCCCCGCTGGTGGACGCAGGTACGTTCTCGCCCGACGGCATCTACTTCGACACGCCGACCTATGGCCTCGGCCCCGAGGCGTCGATCCGCGCCGTGCTCGCCGCCGTGGAGGACTGGCGAGCGGGCACGGCCAGCATGGAGGTCTACGACGCGGCCGTCGCCCGCGCCCGGGAGCTCTTCGCCCGGATCGTCGATGCTCCCGTCGAATCCGTGGGGATCGGGGCCCAAGTCTCGGCTCTCGTCGGTCCGCTCGCCGCGGCGGTGCCCGATGGCGCCGAGGTCGTTGCACCCGAGGGAGATTTCACGTCCCTGCTCTTCCCGATCCTCGCCAACGAACGGCGCGGGGTCAGGCTTCGTACCGTTCCCCTCGGTGAACTCGCGGCGGCGGTCGGCCCAGAGACGCACACCGTGGCCTTCTCTCTCGTTCAGTCCTCCTCCGGCGAGATCGCGGACGTCGCCTCGGTCCAAATGGCGGCGTCCGCGTTCGGCGTGCGCACTCTCGTCGACGCCACCCACGCCGCCGGCTGGTACCCGTTCTCGGCCGCCGACTTCGACCTCGTCGTCGTGGCTGCGTACAAGTGGCTGCTGTGCCCGCGCGGGGTGGCGTTCGTCACGGTGCGCGAGCCGGATTCGGTGCCGTCGCTCAACGCCGGGTGGTACTCCGGCGACGACCCGTGGAGGAGCATCTACGGGACTCCGTTGCGGCTGGCGGAATCGGCCCGCCGATTCGATCTCTCTCCCGCCTGGATGTCGTGGATGGGGGCGGTGCCATCGCTCGAGTTGATCGCATCCTTGGGGGTCGATCGGATCCACTCACACGACGTGACACTCGCCGACCGTCTTCGCGCCGGTTCCGGGCTCCCGCAGTCCTCCTCGGCGATCGTCCGGCTCGACGGAGTCGAGCCGAAAGTGTTGCGGGCCGCAGGGATCGCGGCCGCCACCCGGGCGTCGTCGGTTCGGGTCGGCTGTCACATCTACAACTCCTCTGACGACGTCGATGCGCTGATCGACGTGGTCGGAGGGTGACCATCGCGGAGGCTGGGCCTCCGATGCCGCCGTCTGCCGCCGAAGCGCCGGACTCTCCGGTTCCGGTCGGGGTGCTCGAAGAGATCGAGCGTCGCGTCTTGTGGTTGGCAGTTCGGATCGTCGATGCGGCGAACCGCGGCCGCGACCGCGAGATCAAGGTGGGTGGACATCAGGCGTCCTCGGCGTCGATGGTCACGATCATGACCGCGCTCTGATTCGCCCATCTGAATGGCGCCGACAAAGTGGCGGTGAAGCCGCACGCCGCGCCGGTGTATCACGCCATCAAGTACCTCACGGGTGAACTCGACCGTTCCTTCCTCACCCGCCTGAGGCGATTCGGCGGGCTGCAGGCGTATCCGTCTCTCACCAAGGATCCGGACGTCGCCGACTACTCGACGGGGTCGGTGGGTCTGGGAGCCGTCGCCCCTCTTCTCGGCGGCGGTCCGGCGCTATCTCGATTCCCATTTCGGATCGAGCCGGGCAGGGCGTTTCGTCGCCGTCTGCGGGGACGCCGAGCTCGACGAGGGAAACGTGTGGAAGGCCGTGTTCGATCCCGCGATGCAGAGCCCTGGGTCGGGTCGATGGTCAAGTCGTCGTCCCGGTGGGCGTCGACCGTTTCGCCGAGAGCGGCACGGTCTCGGAGCTGTACGGGGCGTTCGGCCTCCACGCGCCCGGGATCGTCAACGCCGCGTTGCTGGCAGTCGACCGGGCGCGCTGGCGCCCGGGAGGAGCGCGGCGGCTCAGGGCTGATCCGCCGGACGGCCTTGAACCTTTCCCAGCACTTCGAACTCGACGAGGTGTGACGTGACCACGGTCCCGGGTACGCCGAATGAGGCTGCATGGCCGATGACGTCGAGGGCCCGGGTGTCGAGCCTCTCTTGGAGTTGCAGGTGATGCTCCCAGGAGTGGACGACATACGTCTCCGAAATTCGGGCCGAGTCGTCGAGTGATCGGTAGGCATTCCAGCGATAGGCGCCGGTGGCGAGACGGAGGCGACGCAATTCCGCCAGTACACCCGCAAAGCTCTCCATCTCCTGCTCGGTGGGAATCGTCCAGGTCGTCACGACCATGACCGGGCCGCGCACCGTCGGCGATTCCGGCAGGACGGCACTCACGGCACCAGGGACGACGGGTGGGGTGATCTCTTCGAGAACCGGAACCTTGACGCGAGCTGCGACCGCCCCGACCGCCATCACTCCGACAGAGAACGCGATCAATGCGTTGCCGGCACCGAACACGTCGCCGACTGCTCCGGCGGCGAGAGCTCCGATCGGGAGGATGCCGAACACGGCCAGGACGAACGCGGCCATGGTCCTGCCCCTGACCCAGTCCGGCGTCAGCATCTGAAACACGGTGTTCATCGTGGCCAGGATCCACGTCCACAGCAGTCCTGAAACCGTGACTCCCAAGAGGACCACCGGCAGGCTGGGCACCGCACCGACGAGTGCTCCGGCGGCACCGAAGACGATGATCGACACCGGCACCATTCGCGGACCGAGCAGCCGGCCGCCGCTGGCGCGGGTGATGCCGCCCACGATGGCGCCGGCACCGAAGGCGCCGAGCAGAACTCCATAGACGCCGGCGCCGCCGCCCAGGGCATCACTCGTCAGGTTGGGGAGCATTGCGCGAAGTGCCGCCGACGTGAATCCGAATGCGCTCCCGACGAGCAGCAGGGTCAGGTAGCCGTCGGAGAATCGCAAGTATCTGATACCGCCGGCGATGGCGATGGTGAGCGAGTCGACGTCAGATTCCCATGTCGACGGCCGCACGATGTTCGACGTGACGAGCATCACGCCATAGCCGGTGGTTGCTGCGAGGAAGGACCAACCAGGTCCTGCCGTGGCCACGAGGAGCCCTCCCAGCGCCGGCCCGAGGGCGGTGGCCACACCGCCGCTCGCGGAGTTCAGGGCGATCGCACCCGGCACGAGGTGTTGGGGGACCAGGGCCGGGACGATTGCCTGCCAGGCGGGGTTGAAGAACGCCACGCCGATACCGAGCACGACCCCAAACCCGACCAGCAGACTGGGAGAAGCGCGGTCGGCGAGGGTGGCTCCCGCCATTCCAAAGGAGGCGATCGCCATCACTGCCGACGATCCGACGAGGATGAGCCGCCGGTCGAAGAGATCGGCCACCGCCCCCGCGGGCAACGCCAGGACCAACAACGGAACGGTTGGGGCACCGACCATTGCGCTCACCCACAGGGGAGATCCTGTCATCTCGAGGATCTGCCACGACGAGGCGACCACGAGGACGAGGTGGCCCACGTTGAAGGCCATGATCGCCAGCCACAGCTGGCGAAATCCCGGGATGCGAAGCGAGGCGAGAGTCGTGTCGCGGAAGGTCGTCATGCTCGGGCGGTCGGAGACCCGGTCACAGCCGCCCACCGTCGGTGAGCAGGGCGATGATCTCTTCGGCCGCCAGGGCGTGGAGGTCCTCGAGCGCGTCGGATGACACGCCCGCCATGTGAGGGGTTTGAATCACGTCGGGTCGGTGCGTGAGGCGGTCGGTCTCGGAGTCAGGGGGTTCGGTGGCGCGGACGTCGAGGGCCGCTGCGCCAATGATCCCTTCATCGAGGGCCGCCTCCAGGTCTTCTTCGACGATGAGGCCACCGCGGCCGACGTTGACGAGGATCGTCCCCGGCCGGGCGCGGCCCAAGGCCCGCCGATCCACGATTCCTCGGGTCTCGGGAGTGAGCGCCGCGGTGAGGACGACGACGTCGGCCGTTGCGAACAGTTCCTCGATGGGGACGTGGGCGAGTTCCTCGGTGGCCATCGTCGGGCGGCGGTAGGTGGCGATCGTCTTCAGTCCGAAGGCGCGGGCGCGCTGCGCCACTTCCTTTCCGATCGCGCCCGCGCCGAGGATGCCGAGCGTCCGCCCTGCGAGCCTCGGAATCGACCGGAAGTGGGGGTGATCGCCCAGATCCCAGGACCCGGCCCTGGCCGCCGCGGTCATCTGGGGGAGCCTGCGCCACGCGGCGAGGACCAGTGTCATCGCGTGATCTGCGACGTCGGCGGTACCAGCTCGGATGTTGCGTACGGGGATGCCGGCGGCGGCGGCGGCTGCCTGATCGACGGCATCCATGCCGGCGCTGTAGCAGAGGATCCCGACGCAACGGTCGAGGCGACCGACCCGGTCGGCGCTGAGTTGGTCGATGCTCGAGACCACGACGACATCGGCAGAGGGAAGCAGCGCGTCCCGTTCGGTGCGGTCTGCCGGGGAGACGAGTTCGACGCCGTGGCCGGCGAGGACGGTCCGCTCGACCTCGTAGCTCCAGTCGTGAAGCCAGGTGATGGGGTCGAACAGCAGCGCCTTGGGAGGTTGACTGGTCATTTGCGAACAGGCATCGACCGGTCGATCCTATCGCGGCGGCTGAAAGAGAAAGATCAATGAGGAATGGAGCGGATCGAGAGCGCCTGCCGCGTCCTCGTCGCTATTGGCAAAAAGTCTTGACAATCAAGTAATTGCCGATCAGCATGCCTCGATGTCGCCAGCGGGCGCACGTGTTGAACGACCGGAGGAAACACCATGAAACGGCTTCTCAACGTGAGATGGCTTGCGCTGATCCTCACATTGATGATGGTCGCAGTCGCATGCTCGACTGAAGATCCTGACGCGACGGAGACCACCGCTGCGCCCGATACGACGACCACAACGGCTGCGGGCACGGCTACAACCGCCCCTGCTGAAGAGGAACCCGCTGAAGGGCGGACGATCCTCGAGGTTCCCTACTTTTGCGATGTGGCGGGATTCAACCCATTCCCTGAGACGGCGTGCCGGGGAGGTGAAGCGCTTCTGGCGATGTTTATACCCCTGATCGAGGTGGACGAGAACCAACAGATTTTCTCGAACGTCCTCGAGTCCTGGGAGAGTTCGCCGGATGCGACCGAAATCACGCTGAAGGTCAATCCCGGTCTTGAGTGGAGTGACGGCACCCCGATCACGTCTGCCGATGTGGCGATGTCGTTGCATCTCCACCTCAACCCGAACACCAGTACCCGGGCGGGACGCCTGGGCGGCGTGGTCGGCGTGGCCGAATACGCCGACGGCACCGCGGACTCGATCTCAGGAATCACGACGCCTGACGAGTCCACGGTCGTCCTCGAGCTTGCGAATCCGGATGCGGCGTGGGTCGCAAACTGGGCCTCCCTCGTTCGACTGAACACGATGTTCCCGGCGCACATCCTCGGTGACGCGACACCTGAGGAGATCCTCACCCATCCGTACTTCGAAAACTTCCCGGTGGTGTCCGGTGCTTACAAGTTCGTTCAGTTCGTGCCTGGGCAGTACATCGAGTTGGAGCGAAACGAGAACTGGTCGCTTGGTGAGGCATACTTCGAGCGGGTCTTCTACAAGATCATCACGGATGCCGAGGCCCGCCTGGCACAGTTCCAGACCGGCGAGATCCAGTTCGTCGACGGCGTGTCGGCGACGGACGTCGCTCGCCTCGAGGCCACCGAAGGCGTCACGGTGGCCTCGGCCACTGGTCTCAACCCGAATGTCATCGGCATGAACTATGACCACCCGCTCTTGCAGGACCCGCGGGTCCGTCAGGCGCTGATATTCGCAGTCGACCGCGAAGGCATTTGCCAACAGGTGTTGCTCGGATACTGCTCCGTGTCGCCGACAAACCAGCGCCTGGTCGGACTGGAGTGGGCACTGCCGACGGTGGATGAAGGCGCGATCGAATACAACTATGACCCAGAGCGCGCGATGGAACTTCTCGCCGAGGCAGGATGGGACTCGAGCAACACGCTCAACCTCCTCGCCCGCCCTGACGGAGCGGGTACGGCGGTCTCTGCAGCGATTGAGATCATGCAGGCACAATGGGCGGCGGTGGGTGTCAACGTGGAACTTGTGAACGTCGACGTGCCGACGCTGCTCGACAACCTCGGGCGGGCGGGGCGCGACCCCGACTCGCACATGTTCTGGAACGCCGGCGCGGTTTTCACTCTCGATCCGAGTTCGGTGCAGCCGTACGCGCTTTGTAGCACGCACTACCCGGCGGGACCCAACCTGACGTACTACTGCAACGAGGCTGTCGACGGTCTCTGGGCGGAGGCCCGCGCGGTGGCGGACCAAGATGAGCGAGCAGAGATCTACAAGGAGATCTACCTGGCCCTCAACCAGGATCCGGACTACGTCTACTTCGCGGTACTCGACAACAATGTCGCCTTCGACAGTCGTCTCAAAGGCATCAAACCCCAGGGAGACATCTGGCAGACGTTCTGGAACATCGGAGAGTGGTACTGGGAGGAGTAGTCGACGCCTCGCCGGTGTGGGGTGCCTGAGCAATCGGGCGCCCCACAGCGCGGCGTCATGGGGCTTCTCCATCGCGGACCCGATGAGCGAGCGGCAGGGCTAGGCGGCTAGGTGTGACGGGGTGACGGTGTGCTTGCTTATCTGATTCGCAGGGTCCTGATCGCGGTTCCTGTGCTGCTCGGCATCCTCGCCCTCGCCTTCATCCTTGTTCACATGCTGCCGGGTGACCCAGCCACTGTCCTCTTGAGCCCCGAGGAACTGCAGGGCGATCCTGGTCTGATCGAGCGTCGCCGCGCCGCGCTGGGACTGGATCGGTCCCTCCCAGTCCAGTACGTGGCCTGGCTGCGCGAGCTGGCCGGGGGGAACCTCGGCTACTCCTTCCATCGCAAGATCCCGGTGACGGAGATGATGGCTCCGCGCGTGGCACCGACGCTGATCCTCTCGGGATCGGGGGTTCTCGTCGCCCTCCTCATCGGCGTGCCTGTCGGAGTGGCAGCCGCCCTCAGACAGAACACGAAGTTCGATTACGTCAGTAGCGCAGGAAGCATGCTCGCGGTGTCGATTCCGACGTTCTTCCAGGGACTGATGGCGATCTACGTATTCAGCATCTGGCTCGGGGTCCTCCCCAGCGGCGGGATGAGGACCCTGGGGATCCCACCGACCGGGTTCGACTTGTTCAGACACCTCATTCTTCCTGGGGGGGTGCTGGCGTCGGTGCTCGTCGGCCCGTATGTGCGGTACACCCGCCAGAGCCTGCTCGATGTGTTGCGTCTCGACCATGTCACAACCGCCCGCGCGAAGGGCGTCCCATACTGGGGTGTCGTCGTCAAACACTCACTCCGCAATTCGCTGATTCCCCTCACCACCGTGCTGGCGGTGCAGATTCCGGCCTTGCTCGCCGGGACGGTCATCATCGAGTACGTGTTCAGCTGGCCCGGGATGGGGAGACTTGTCATCGAGGCCATCAACAGTCGTGACTACCCCGTCATCCTCGCGGTCGTAATGATCACGGCAGTCTTCGTCCTCATCTTCAACTTCCTGGCAGACGTGGTGGCCGCCATTCTCGACCCGAGGATCCGCCTGTGATACGTGACGGCCATGAAGACGCCATCGACGCGAACGCCATGATCGAGGCGGCGGTGATCGCAGGCGACAATGCCCTCACGGGTGAAGACGATCTCGTGACGGCGGGCGAACGACCGCCCGCCCGCTCTCCGCTCCGCATCGCGATGAGGCGGTTCATGCGCCACCGGCTGGCGTTCGCCAGTGTCGTCTTCATCGGATTGCTTGGACTCATGGCTGTCTTCGCCCCAGCGGTGGCACCCGCCGACCCGAACGCGGTCGACCTCATGGCACTTCGTCAGGCGCCGACATCTGAACATCTGCTCGGCACTGACTCAGCCGGACGCGATGTATTGAGCAGGATCGTCTTCGGGGCGCGTGTCTCGCTCACCGTTGGGATCGCGGCGGCAGTGTCCGCTGCCGGCGTCGGGACCGCGCTCGGCCTCCTCGCCGGCTTCAGCCGCGGCTGGATCGACACCATCATCATGCGGGTGGTCGACATCTTTCTCTCGTTCCCCTCACTGATCGTCATATTGTTGTTGGTCGCGATCCTCGGCCCGAGTGTCACCACGATCGTGGTGGTGATTGCTCTGTTCGAATGGCCGACCTCGTGTCGGATCGTCCGCCAGATGACGCTCGCGTTGCGAGAGCACGACTTCGTTCTCGCTGCGCGCGCCAGCGGCGCGACGAACCTGCGGATCATGCGTCGGCATGTCCTCTCCGGGGTGATCTCGCCACTCACCGTCGTCACCACCCTGCTCAGCGCCCAGGCAATTCTGCTCGAGGCGGCGCTGTCCTTCTTGGGGCTAGGCGTCCGCCAGCCACAAGCCAGCTGGGGAGGGATGCTGAACGACGCCCAATCCATCACCGTCCTCGAGGGCCTGCCGTGGCTGTGGATCCCACCCGGCATCGCCATCGCCATGACCGTTCTGGCCATCAACTTCATCGGTGATGGGCTACGGGATGCCTTCGACCCCCGGCAAACGAGGTGAGCGCGATGGAAACCACGGTCCATCCCTCGGCCGCTCGACCGGATCCTCTGCTGTCCGTGCACGACCTCCGAGTGGACTTCAAGACCGAGGAGGGCGTCATTCATGCCGTACGGGGTGTCAGTTGGGAGGTTTATCCCGGCGAAGTGCTCGGGATCGTCGGCGAGTCGGGGTCCGGGAAAAGTGTGAGCGTTGCCGCCGTGCTCGGGCTGCTTCCGTCACAGTCGGCAACCGTCACCGGTGGACCCGTCCTCTTCGGGGGACGCAATTTGTTGACGATGTCGGAGCGCGAGCTGAGGAAGGTTCGGGGCAAGGAGATCGCCATGATCTTCCAGGACCCGATGACAGCCTTCAATCCGGTGCAGACCATTGGCCATCAGCTCTCCGAAGCCCTCCGCGTGCACGATCGATCGATGAGTCGCCGCTCGGCGAAGATCACGTCGACGGACCTTCTGGCGCTCGTTGGCGTGCCAAGCCCGGCCGAACGTTTCAGCCAGTTTCCGCATGAGTACTCGGGTGGGATGCGACAGCGCGCCATGATCGCGATGGCGATCGCGAATCGACCCAAGATCCTCATCGCCGACGAGCCGACGACGGCGCTCGACGTGACCATCCAGGCGCAGATTCTCGAACTGCTGGAGGTCGTGCGCAAGGAGACGAACGCCGCCACGATCCTCATCACACACGACCTCGGGGTGATCGCCGAGGTGGCCGATCGCGTGCTTGTGATGTACGCCGGGAAGGTGGTCGAGTCGACCTCGATTCTTCGGCTGTTCCAGGACCCGCGCCACCCATACACGCTGGGCCTGATGGGTAGCCTCCCCCGCCTCGACGTACGCATGGAGCAGCTCTATTCGATTCCCGGACAACCCCCCAACCTCAACTTCCTCCCGCAGGGGTGTGCCTTCGCTCCGCGTTGCTCGCTGGGTCGGGGCCGGTCCCTGTGCAGGCAAGTCGAACCCGCACTCGTCGAGGTAGACGCCCAGCAGGCGGCTGCATGCCACTTCACGACGGAAATGGAAACCGAAGCGCGCGCGGTGTCGGAGCGTGTGGGGATCGACGTTAGGGCGGGTCGCGAATGAGAACGAGCGAACGTACCGACACGGCCGACGACTTCCACACCCCTCTCGCCCGGGGCGAGGAGATCCTCCGGGTCGAGGATCTGGCTGTCGAGTTTCCGATCAAGTCGACGATCCTCCGACGAAGGTTGGGGACGGTCAAGGCCGTAGCCGGGGTGTCGTTCTCCCTGTACTCGGGCGAAACGCTCGGCCTGGTGGGCGAGTCCGGGTGTGGCAAGTCGACGACCGGCCTCGCAGTTCTCCGACTGATCGAGCCGTCGGCTGGTCACGTGACGTTTCGGGGACACGATCTGACGAAGGCTCGTGGTCATGCCCTGCGGTCTTTCCGTCGGGAGATGCAAATCGTGCTTCAAGATCCGTTTTCTTCGCTCGATCCTCGCTTGCCCGTGCGATCGATCATCGGGGAGCCGCTCAGGGTGCACGGCATCGCGACGGGCAAGGCGCTACGGACGAAGGTGCAGGAACTCCTGGAGTTGGTCGGATTGAGGGAAGAGCACGGGAGTCGGTTCCCTCACGAGTTCTCCGGCGGACAGCGACAACGCATTGGCATCGCCCGCGCGCTCGCCCTCGGGCCGCAACTCCTGGTCCTCGACGAGCCCGTGTCGGCACTCGATGTGTCGATTCAGGCGCAGATTGTCAACCTTCTGGAGCGACTGCAGGAGGAGCTGGCGCTCTCGTACCTCTTCATCGCCCACGACTTGTCGGTGGTCAACCACATCTCCGACCGCATCGCAGTGATGTATCTCGGGAAGATCGTCGAGATCGGATCCCGGGACGAGGTGAAGAACACGCCCAGGCATCCTTACACCCAAGCATTGCTGTCCGCCGTTCCAGTCGCTGATCCCACGAAGCGCGGCCTGGCGAACAGGATCGTGTTGAAGGGAGACGTCCCCAGTCCGGCGTCGCCACCCTCGGGTTGTCGATTTCGAACGCGCTGTTGGAAGGCGCAGCCGATTTGTGCCGAGGACGAGCCGCAGCTCGTCGCCGACGGGATCTCACGACACTCGGTGGCGTGCCACTTCCCGGAGTCCCGCGAAGTGCGGCCCAGTTTTCCGGCCCATACGCCCCCCGAACTACACACAGAGGAGCAAGACAGTGACCAAGACTGACATGGAGAATCGCGGCCCCGGCGGCTTGGACGGTCGCGGCGCGATCGCGGCGGTGGCAGAGAGCTCCACCACGGTCGGAGAGCTTCACCGCGACGCACTGCAGAGGGCCGAGCGGTGGGAGCCGACGCTGGGTGCGTTCGTGCAGATGGTCGACTTTCCCGGTGAGTCTCCCTCGGGCCCCCTGGCCGGCATGGTGCTCGGCATCAAGAATCATGTCTCGATGGCGGGCTACGTGAACTGGTCGTCGCTCCAAGCCAATGGAGCTGCCGCCAAGCCATCCCTGGACAGCGCCACCGTGCTGACCCGGCTCATCGATGCAGGCGCGGTCGTGGCGGGAACAACTGCGTCTCCGATGGCCGACACCGTCGCGGGGGGCGTGACTCCACAGACGAAGAACCCGAGGTCCTACGGGTTGGTGTCGGGGGGTTCGTCGGGTGGATCGGCCGCCGCCCTCGCGGCAGGTCTGGTCCACGGGGCCCTGGGGAGCGATGCTGGCGGCAGCATCAGGATCCCTGCGGCCTGCTGCGGCGTCGTCGGCCTCCACACGACCCGCGGACTCGTGCCGCTCACCCGGGCCGGCGGTCTCACCTACTCCATGGGCACCGTGGGACCCATGGCGATGACGGTGGCCGACACCCGCCTGCTGCTTCACGCCATCCAAGGTCCGGACGGTGAGGACCGTTACTGCCTGCCGGCTACCCCTCAGGCGCCGCTCTCGGGTCCGGTTCGAGTCGGGGTACCGGCCGAGCTGCTCGACTCGAACATCGACGCTGACGTGCGGTCGGCGTTCGAGTCGGTCCTCGACCTGCTGGCGGGCCAGGGTGCGGTCGTGGAGCGGGTTTCGATTCCGTTGATCAACGATTCGATGGAGTTGGGTCCGTGGACGATCGGCATCGTGGAATCGGCGGCGATGATCGAGGACCACTTCGGGGACGTGCTCGACGAACACCCCGTACTCCAAGATGTCATCCGCCGCAGTTCCGAGATCAGCGCTCGACGACTGGCTCGCACCTACCACCGTGTGGCGGGCTTCCGCGCCCAGCTAACCGAGGCCTTCGCCTCGTACGATTTCCTCCTGTCGCCCACCCTTCCCTGCCGGGTGCCCGATAGTTCAGAGGTCGAGCGTGAGGCGGAGGTGGTGGTGGGCGGTGTGATCGAGACCCGCACCTCGGCCCTCACTCGGTTCGTCAACCCGTGGAACCTGGCGGCGGTGCCGGCCGGTACGCTTCCCGTGGGTCGTGACGCCGACGGGGCTCCGATCAGTCTGCAGGTCGTCGGTCCGCAGTTCTCAGACGATCGCATCCTGGATCTCATGGAGACCATTGAGTCGGCCTTGGGTGGCCCGTGGCCCACGGTGGTTGCGCCGCCACTCTGACGCGAGGCCAGTCTGCGGATCGCCCGTGATTTGCACTGAGCGCAGGCGGCGGTGGGTCGTGATCAGGTGCCATACCGCGATGAATCCTCCCTCCAGCCTGGGGGGAGCGCGCCTCGAAGCGGAGTCTCTTCGATCGCACTCGCGATCAGCGACCGATCCGCCAGCACCGCCTCGACTAGGCGAGATGGTTCGTCAGGTAGACGGCGTTGCCGATGTGGACAGTCGTGGTGCCGCTTCCGGCGATGACAATGTGCAGGACCGTGCGCCGGCTTCGTCGGTGCTGAAGTGGCGGGATCGACCATCTGGCGGCGCGGGGGAGGAATCGGCCGTCGGACGCTGACGGCGGTCGTCCATCCCCTCGGAAATAGGCTATGCCATTAGGTGAGGGGGCGAGAAGCGCAGGGCATTGTCGGGCCCACGACCGGGAGGGGATCGGACCAGCTGCCACGACGATCAGCGCGCCAGGGGCGGCTTGCCGCAGCTCGGCGCCTTCTTTGATCATCCCAGCCAGCTCGGACACCTCGCGTGGGGGAACGACGCTCCGAACGCCGCAGTGGCGAGGGAGGGAGTGGTCGGCGGAGGCGAACTGGTCCACGGCGAGTGTTCCACGTACTCGTTCGCGGGCCGCCGCCGCGCTCGGAGCGACCCGATCTATGTGCGTTCCTTTCGAAGCTGACTCAGGAGAAGTGGACGGCTGGGTGAGGACCGACTCGCCGAGGGAGAACGAGGTGACAGCCCGCGCCCCACCCGCTCGCTCCAGCGCACGGCGCCACCTCCCGCGGTCGGTGTTGACCGCGTCGACATTCGTCGCGAACTCGGGGTCTCGCCCAACGCAGCCTCGAGCGCGGCGATCGACGAACGCTTCTCCTACGGCAGCGCCGGCACGCTCCGCAAACGCGGGCGTACCCCGGGATTCACGATGGTCTCGGCCCATCCGGTCGTCAGGAAATCGATGGTCGTGCGACACATCTCTTCCCGCAGATCCGACCAGGAATCGGCCGAATAGCCGGCGAAGTGAGGCGTGATGATCACGTTGGGGTGTGCGCGAAGGGGACTGTCGGCGGGGAGCGGCTCGGTCCAGAACACGTCGAGTCCTGCACCGGCGATGACCCCCTCGGTGAGTGCGTGGATCAGGTCAGGCTCGTTCACGACCTTCCCGCGAGACGTGTTGATGAGATACGACGACGGCTTCATCTTCGAAAAGAACGCTCGATCGACCATCGCCTCGGTCTCGGGGGTGTGGGGTACGTGAATCGAGACATAGTCCGAACGTCGGGCGAGCTCGTCCAGCGGGACCCGCTCGACCTCGATGGCGGCGAACTCCTCATCGGAGCGATAGGCATCGTGGCCGATGACCTCGAGGCCGATCCCCTGGGCGCGGCGAGCAAATGCCGCCCCGATTCGTCCCACGCCGATCAGCCCAACCGTGCGGCCCCGAATCCGGCGTATCGAACCGGCCTGGGGCGTACTCCAGCCCCCCCGGCGCATGTCCCCGTCGAAGGCGACGAGGCGCCGTTCCAGCGCCAGGAGAAGTGCCAGGGTGTGCTCGGCCACGTCCTCGGTGCCGTACGTCGGGGCGTTTGCCACGGCGATTCCCAGATCGGTGGCGGCCTCCAAGTCGATTTGCTCATAGCCGATGCCCCATCGGATGACCAGGCGGCATTGGGGGAGCTGTTCGAGGATGGCCCGGTCGATGTGCGGGTTCCAAGAGAGCCACAACACGTCTGCCTCAACCGCACGGGAGACCACATCCTCGGGGCTCTCGCAGAAACCTTCGATGAGTGTGATCCCTGCTTCACTCAAACGAGACACCTCATAGGTGTACGGGACCAGGAACTTGGTGTCGTCTACCTGGAAGACACGTCCGGTCATGCTTCGCCGTCTCTCTCGAGCCCGGCCGCGTGGAAGCCGTCGACGAAGTAGGCGCGGATCGCGGCGAGATCGGCGTCCGGCTTGGCGTACTCGGCGTTGAGAGCGTCCTCCCGGCGGCGGATGGCCCGCAGTTCCTCGAGCAGCTCCCCCGGATCCACTCGGGAAGGGACTTTCACCACGCCATCGGCGTCCGCCGCCAACAGGTCACCTGGGCTGATCGCGAGGTCGGCAACGGTGACCGGCGCGTCGAAACGAGTCGTGTAGAAGAGGCCGTGACCCGGCACCTGACCCCAACCCCAGATCGGGAGTCCCGCCCTGCGCAGCCCGGCGATGTCCCGGATCGTGCCGTCGACAACCATGCCCTTGGACCCGAGCATCTTGTGTTGTGTCGACATCACGTCGCCGATCGACGACCCCCGACCGGGACGCGTGCCGACATCCTTGATGATCGTCAGGGTGGGGCCTGGCGTGGCGTCGATGTAGTCGTAGTAGCTGTCCCAGGACAGTTCGGGAAAGTCTCGGTTGTTGGTGGTGACTTCGCAGGTGGTGGCGTACCCGACCGCCATACCGAGTTCCGGCAACATCGCCCGCATCGTGTGGTCGGTGTAATTGACGGGCACCCCGCCCCGGTGCTCGAGACCCTCGCCCTCGGGTCCGCCCCCCAACAACGTTCGGACGGCATTGAACACCGAGGGCGTGTCGAATCCTGCGATGGCGGCCAAGATGTCTGGATCAGTTCGTGTCACTCCACGCTCCGACGATTCGTTGATCAGTCAAAATCAAAAGTAGTTGATCTTTTGTGTTGCGTCAACGAAACGTCAGTAGCGAAATTGCACTGTGAAAGGGCGGTCCACTGCCGCCAGACGGTCGTAGGCGGTCTGGGCGTCGTCGAGTGCGAACGTCTCTGACAATCCGTCGACCGACACCGCCCCCTCTGCGAGAAGACGGAGGAAATAGGCCATCGTCCGGTTCTCGGTCCAGCGGACGTGGTTGATCGGGTAGTCGACGTTTCCCTCCTCGTACCAGGGGTCGTAACGCCCGGCGCCGAAGGCGATTGCCTGGACGTAGGTTCGATCGAAGACCGCGCCGCGGTCGAAGTTCATGCCGAACACACCGACGCCGACCACCCGGCCCCCGCGACGGGTCGAGGCCAGAGCCTGATTCACCGGCTCGCTGGACTCGGACACGAGGCCGAGGATGGCGGCGTCTGCGCCGAATCCGTCTGTCGCCTCCATCACCCGGTCGCTGATGTCGTCCGAGGCTGGATCGTGGACGTGATCGAAGCCGAGTGTCCTGGCGAAGCGTCGCCGCTCCGGGGAGATCTCGAGCGCGATGACGTACAACCCGGCGCGACGGGCGACCTGGGCGGCCAGGACGCCGAGGAGCCCCAGGCCATAGACGAGCACCGTCTCCCCGAATCGGCAGTCGGTGCGACGGACGGATTCCGCCGCCACGGCCCCCGGCGTGACGAAAGCCGCCTGCTGTGACGTCACCTCGGGAGGGACCGGGGCGACGAGGCTGCGGCTGACTGCGACGATCTCGGCGTGGTGCGCGTCCTGGCTGCCCGCACATGCCACCAGATCGCCTGGCATGACATCGGCAACGTCGGAACCGACTTCGATGACTCGGCCCGCCAAGCTGTATCCGAGTGACAACCGGCCCGGCAGAGGCGGCGTCGGCTCGGGGGCCTCCCGCATCCAGCGCCGGATGTTGGGGCGGCGATACGGTGCTTCGCCCGGGTACTCCACGTCAGGGGCGTCGGGATCGAGGCTGCGGCGCAGAATCGACGCTTCGGTGCCGGCGCTCACCGTCGAATGCATCGCCTGGACCAGGACACGACCGGAGGCGCAGGATGGCCTCGCCAGATCGACGACCACCGGGCGCCCGCCTTCGGCAACGATCCTGCGCACGTCAGCTCCTCGTCGGGATGGGCGAGTGTAATGTCATTGTTCAAGAGAATTATCGGAACGACGAGGAGTGCGGATGAAACTAGCCAGGTGTGCCCACGGTGGCGGAGTCTGGTGGGGAACCGTCGTCGATGACGAGGTGAGGCTGCTCGCCTCCGCCGATTCGCTTCCGATCGGATCCTGGAGTCTTGCCTCCCTCGAAGCCCTTTCCAGGGCTCCCGCCGCGGTCGTGGGTCTCGATGCCGTGCAACTTCTCAACCCGGTGCCTGCGCCCAGCAAAGTGATCTGTGTCGGACTCAACTACCGGGATCATGCCGAGGAATCGGGCATGGCGATCCCCGAGAAACCGCTGATCTTTGCGAAGTTCCCGAGTTCCCTGATCGGTCCGGGAGCTTCGGTCGTATTGCCCGACGACTCCTCGAACGTGGACTGGGAAGTCGAACTGGCGGTCGTCATCTCGCGGCCGGCGCGCCACGTTCCCGAGGGGCGAGCGCTCGACGTGATTGCCGGGTACACCGTGGCGAATGACGTGAGCGCACGCGACCTTCAGGTGTCCGACGGCCAATTCGTCCGAGCCAAGTCCTACGACACGTTCTGTCCGGTGGGACCGTGGCTGGTGACTGTCGACGAGCTCGGAGCCGCCGACGACCTCGGGATCGGCCTGCGTCTGAACGGTGAGACTCTTCAGCATTCCCGGACCTCCCAGCTCGTCTTCGATATCGCCGACATCGTGACGTTCTGCAGTGCGGTGGCCACGCTGAATCCCGGGGACTTGATCCTCACCGGGACGCCGCACGGAACCGGGTTCGGCCTCGATCCCCGACGTTATCTGAGTCCCGGAGACGAGATGACGGCGTGGGTCGAGGGCATCGGTGAACTGACCAACCCAGTCGTCGCAGCAGGCGCGTGAAGCGTCTCGGCGTCGCCGTGCTCGGCTCGGGGTTTCAGGGTCGGATCCACGCCGAGAACGTGGCCGCATCGACCAGGGCCGATCTGATCGCGTGCATCGATGTGGACGGAGACCGCGCAGACGAGTTGGCAGCCGATCTCGGGGCGGGGTGGTCGTCGACGTTGGCCGACGATGTGTGGGCCGACCCCGCGATCGACGCGGTCGTGATCGCCACCACCACCCACACCCACCACGAACTGGCTCTTCAGGCGGCGGCACACGGCCGGCACATGCTCCTGGAGAAGCCGATGGCGATCTCGATCGAGGAGTGCCGGGAGATCCAGGCGAGCGCCGAGGCGGCGGGAGTCGTGGTGGTGCTCGGATACAAGTTCCGGTTCACCGCGGCCGCCGTCGCCGCCAAGCAGGCGGTTCCCGATCCGCGCGTCCTGGTGGCTCACACGCTGTACGACCCTGCACCACCGGGTTCCAGCGGTTGGGTCAACGACCGGGCGTTCAGCGGCGGACGGCTCGTGAGTTCGCTCGTTCACGCCGTCGACATGCTGCGTTTCCTGAGCGGGGCCGAGGTGGTCAGGGTCTTCGCCGAGGGCGCCCTCGTCGCCGAGCCGGCCCTGGGCGAGGCGGACACGACGGTGGCCACGTTGCTGTTCGACAACGGCGCCATCGCCGCGGTCGTCCACGGCACAGCCGCCGCCAGCGGTCTCGTGTCCACGTGGGCCTTCCAGTCGGCGGGAGCCGGTGTCAACGCCACGATCCACGATCACGGTCGACGTCTCGCGCTCAATCGGCCAGGGAACGAACCGGCCCACACGGAAGTCGTGGACTCCACCGAGGACCCGTTCCGAGCAGGGACGGCGCCATTGCTCGCCGCCCTCGTGGCCGCAATCGCCGGGGAGGGGCCGGCCGTCCCCGGAAGCCGGGACGGGATCATGTCCTTGCTCGTCTCGCGGTGTGTCGAGGAAGCGATCGCGACAGGTCAGCCGGTGACGGTTCCCGCAGTCTGAACTCCGGGGGGACCAGCAGCATCCCCCTTGACCAGGACTCCCGCCTTCCAGACGTGGGTGACGTTGTCTCCATCCGCCAGCACCCCGATGCGGCGCCGCGGGTCCGCCGAGACGGCGATCACGTCGGCGGGTTGGCCCGCCGCCAACACGCTGGCTCCCACCGCCTGTGGTCCCACGGTCAACGGACCGACCGAGGTGGCACCGACGATCGCCTGTTCGGGAGACATCCCACACTCCACCAGCAGCGCCAACTCTCCTCCGTTGCGACCCCACTGATCGTCGCTGGTCAGGATGTCCGTTCCCACCGCGACGATGACGCCCGCATCGAGGGCGGCCGCGACCGCCTCGCGGCCCCGCCGGAACGTCTCGGTCAGCTTGCGGCGAGCGAAGCCGGCGAGGCCCGCCTCCGGTGGCTGGGACAGCAACTCGGCTCCGACGAACCGAGTGGCCACCAGGATCGTGCCGGTGTCCGCCATGGCGGTGGCGGCCTCTTTGTCGAGGTACGTCCCGTGTTCGATCGTTCGCACACCGGCACGGACCGCAGCCATGATTCCGGCCTTCCCATGACAGTGAGCCGCGACGACCCGTTCGGCGAGCGCGGCTTCCTCGACGATGGCGGCCAGCTCGTCGTGTGAGAACTGCTGGTGCTGGGGGTCGTCGAATTCGCTCAGCACCCCCCCGGACGCACAGACCTTGATCACCCTGGCACCCTTCCGAAGCTGGCGGCGAACGGCCCTGCGGCATTCGTCGGGTCCATCGCAGAGTGCGAGGTCGTCGATCCGGCCGCCGGTCGACATCCACTCCTCAGGAATCGAGTGGATGTCTCCGTGTCCTGCGGTGGCACTGAGGATCGACCCGGCCGCGTAGACGTTGGGGCCGACGACGGAGCCCTCGGCCACCGACCGCATGAGATATACGCCGAGACCCCCCATCTCCCGGACGCTGGTGAAGCCTGCCATCAGGGCCCGGCGGGCGTCCTCGGTGACTCGCATCGAGCGCACCATCACCGGATCGGTCAGCAGCGCTTCGAGATTCGGGCGTCGAATCCCGAAGAAGTGACAGTGGGCATCCCACATGCCCGGCATCACGGTCGGAGTCCTGATGACGGACGCTCCCGGCGTGGTTGGTGCGGTGGTCGGATCCGGCGAAAGTGATGGTCTCGCCTTCGATGATCACGACCGCCTGTTCGACCGCGGAACCGTCTCCCCTGATGAGAAGCCCCGCCTCGATGCGGTGGGCGGTCATGGACCCCTCTGTGGGATTGGGGAAGGTCACGTCGCGAGACGTCCTGCTCGGACGCCCGTCAGGCCCTCGGAGTCGACTGCGATCGAGCCGTTCACTATCACCGCGGAGATGCCCGCCGGATGGCGAGCCATCTCCTCCGGCGAGGACCGGTCGTGGATCCGGGAGGGGTCGAACACCACCAGATCGGCCCGCGCTCCGACGGCGAGGGTGCCGCGGTCGGCGAGACCGAGCGCCGACGCGGGAAGCGACGTCAGGCGGCGGACCGCTTCCTCCAACGACAGAAGCGGTGCACCTCGCACGTAGTGCTCGAAAAGGCGTGCGGTGAATCCGTAGGTCGACGCACTCCACAACAGCGGAGCCGCGGCATCCTCGCCAGAAGTGACGATGCCGTCGGATGCCACGCTGCAGAAGCCGAACGCGAGCACGTCCCGGAGGGCGGCCTCGTCGGCGTAGATGTGCCTGATACCCACCTGGCGGAGTCGCTCTCCCGCTTCGAGGAGCACGTCACAGCAGAACGCGCCGAGACCCTGGCTCGGATCGGCAACGGTCCCGAGGCACGCTCCGACCAGGTCGGGCCGTTCGGGAACCCACGACAGGTAGATGTCGTCGTAGCCGGCCACCCGGGCGAGGAAGCTCGATCCGGCATCGATGTGGGCCTCCATCTCCGCGCGTACCGACGAATCTCGAAGGCGAGCCAACACCTGGGACGTGTCGCCGTCCATCAGTTCGGAGGGAAAGAGGTCGACGAGGAGGCCCGGTCCCCACGGTTCGGGGAAGGTGTCGACCCCGAAGCGTCGCCCGGAGGCCGAGACCGCGGCCATGAGCTCGTAGGCTTCGACGATCACAGGGTGTCTGGCATTCGGGCGGGGCGCCACATGCGAGAGTTGGAGGTGGGCGTCGGTGTCGTACACCGCCTCCAGGCTCTCGCGGATCGCATCGGCGTAGCGTTCAGAGCGGTCCCGCATGTGCGTGGCATACATGCGGCCATGGCTGCCGACGATCTCCACCAGACGTCGGATTTCGGAGGCGGGCGCCCAGCAGCCAGGTCGGTATTGCAGCCCCGTCGACATCCCGACTGCCCCTGCGTCCAATGCGTCGTCGAGCGCGGCCGCCATCGCGTCGAGCTCGGCAGATGTCGCCGGCCGGGCGTTGATGCCCAAGACGGAGTTTCGCAGCGCCCCGTGGGGAACGATCGCGGCGACATTGACTCCGAGCCCGCCCAGGCGGTCGATGTACTCCGGAAAGGTCCGCCAGTCGGTCTCCACTCCCCACTCGGGTTGGTACGCGAACGCCACCGGCCGGATGTCGTGGCTGTCCCCGATCGGGGCGATCCCCCCGCCGCAGTTCCCGACCGCCACCGTCGTGACTCCCTGACGGAGGGCACTGGCCGCATCGGGGAAGGCCAGGATCGAATAGTCGGCGTGCGTGTGCAGATCGATGAAACCTGGCGCGACCACCATGCCGGCGGCGTCGACGGACTGAGCCTCGAGGTGTCCATCCGGCCATCGACCGACACCGACTATCACCCCGTCATCGACGAGGACGTCTCCGATCTGACCCGGACGGCCGGTCCCGTCGACGACCAGACCGCCGCTGATCAGCGTGCGTTCGGTCACGCCAGGCTCGCTGTCAGTTGGTCGGCGGAGAGCCAGCTGCCCGTGACCACCACGCCGACCTGGCGGCCATCGATCGCGGCCGGATGGAGGCTGAGGGCCGCCAGCGGGGCGGCAGCCGCCCCCTCGACGACCAGGCCGAGTGTCCGGAACGCCTCACCCGTGACCCGTACGAGGTCGTCGTCGGTGACGAGGATCATCGTCGGGAGAAGCCGCGTCATGACACGCAGGGAAAGTTCGCCCGGCCGTTCGGTCGCCAATCCACCGGCGTAGGTGTTCGACGCGTGCCGGACGATCTCGCCCTCCAACCAGCTCATCGTGGCCCCGGGTGCCGCACTCGACTGGACGCCGATGACCGTGGCGCTCGACTCCCTGGCTGCAACCGCCAGCAGTGTCGCGGCGATGAGGTTGCCCCCACCCACGGGGACGAGGATCACATCGAGATCCGGCTCTGCGTCCAACATCTCCAGGGCGACCGATGCCGCCCCCACCATGAGGTGCGGTGACTCGCCGTCCTCGATGTACAGGGCACCCTCACGGCGAGCAACCTCCCGGGCGTGATCCTCGGCTTCGGTCAGATTCCCCCCTGCGACGATCACGGTGGCCCCGAGCATCTCCATGGCCCGGCGCTTCTCGGGGAGGGTGCCGTTTGGCGCCACAACCGTCACCCCGACTCCGTGATACGAACCGGCGAATGCCATGCCCTGGCCGTGGTTTCCGGTCGAAGCGGTGACGACGGGACGCTTCGGGTGATCCGCGGTGGCGGCGGCGATGGCGCCCAGGGCGCCGCGAAACTTGAAGGAGCGCACGGCCGACGACCCCTCCAGTTTGAGAAAGACGTCCCGTCCGGATGTGCGACTGAGCGGGTGTGAGCGGATGAGCGGCGTGGGCTCGTGGGCGGCGCGGACGATGCCGGCCGCCGCGAACAGCTCCGAGGCCGTCGGGGCGGGGGGATCTGGCCACCCACCCATGGGCTGACGACGGTGGACACCGGGCGGTGGGGCACTGCTCATCGTCGGCCGCCACGTTCGAAACATTGATCAAGCACGATAATCAATTCGAGGTCTGCACGACGCGCCCACGGGCGATGACGACCTCGGGCTCGCGGAGGGCGTCGACCGACTGGCAGGGATCCCCCGAGACCACCAGGAGGTCGGCTTCGTGTCCTGGCTCGACGAGTCCGATATCGGGCCATCCGAAGAGTGCGGCGGAAGTGGACGTCGCCGACGCCAGCGCCTCGACCGGCGTCATGCCGTGTTCGACGTAGACCGCCAGTTCGTCCACCAGATCTCCTGGAGCTGTCAACGGAGCACCACCGTCGTTGCCCGCCGCGATCCTGACACCGAGTTCGATGGCGCGGGTCAAGGCCCTCTCGAGGCTGGGAGCGAGACGGGCGCAATCGTCGACGATGAACCCGGGGATGCCCGCGGCTCGGCCGCGCTGCGTGATCGCTCGATCGCAAGCAATCGTGGGAACGAGGACGATGCCGGCATCGATCATCGCTTCGAGTTGGGTGTCATCGAGCCCATGGCCATGCTCGATGGAGTCCACCCCGGCGGCGATCGCATTGGCGGCGCCTTCGATCCCCTCGACATGGGCGGCCACGCCGATCCCTGCTTTGTGCGCCTCTTCGACGCAGGCCGCCATCTCCGCAGCGCTGAGCTGGGGGGCTCCCGCCCGTTGGCCGGCGGTCATCATCCCGGCTGTGGCCATCACCTTGATGACGCCGGCTCCCGCCTTGATCATCCGACGGGCGGCGCGGCGTGCCTCGTCGGGTCCGTCCACTTCGATCCCCATCCAGTGCCCGTGACCGCCCGTCATCGTGACGACACGGCCCGCCGCCAGAATCCGCGGTGTCGTGACCAGACCCTCCGCGCCGAGTCGAGCGAGGGTGAGCGTCACGTCCTCCTTGCCACCGAGATCACGGATCGAGGTGACACCGCGGGACAGCGTCTCGGCGAGACGGGGAAGTGCCCGCAGCGCGGTCTCGGCATCGGATTCGGACCGAAAGGCCGGCTCCGGGTCGGCGCTGGCATCGAAGCACACGTGGGCGTGGGCGTTCATCAAGCCGGGACAGACGGTACGTCCCGCGGCATCGATCACTCTGACGGCATCGGTCTGGGCGATGTCGCCGATCGCGGTGATCTTCGAGCCGTCGATGCGGAGGTCGGCGTGTTCGGCCACCACGCCGCGGGCATCGACGATGCGCGCGCCCGAGACCACCAGCGACGCGTCCGGTGTCACGTTGCCTCGACTGCCGTCTCAGCGAGCGCCACATGGCAGGAACTGAAGGTTCGTCCCAGCACTTCCTCGAACCAGGCGTGGGGATACGGATGGCCGTCGACCGCGTCGTCATCGATCCGAAGATCGGCCTGGCCGAAGCTGATCATCGTGGCGACGTAGTCACGACTCGGATGAAATGAGCCCATCGGGGCGCTCACGAAGAACGGCTCGTGACCGGAGCGCCACGTCGCCTCCACCCGGTGCGCGGTCGAGTCGACCGTCCAGGTGAACTCTCCTTCCTCCGAGGGGGTGAGGCTGAAGGACCCCAAGACCGGGGTGCTGGAGACTCCCACCTCCGGAGCGCGACCGCCATCCTGGCGTAGCGCCCGGAGGCGGGCCTGCATTCGCTCACCCAGTTCCAGTGTCTCGGCGAAGCAGACGTCGACCAAGCCCACGTTGGTGGTGGCGCTCAGAAGGGCGACACGGCCAGAGCCCATCTCCGCCATGTGCCCGAGCGAGTAGACCGTGAAGTAGGCGATCTTGATGTCGGGCGTGGCGAGATCGAGCACGAAATGATCCATGGAGTGGACCACGCGGCCCGTATGGGCACGAACTGAAGGCGATCCCATGCGTCAACCTCGAAGTGGGAGGGAGCGAAGGCTCCCAAGGCCTCCGCCTTTTGTCAAGAAGTTTGCTATTTGCGGGGGCCGGGGGCGTAGAATCTTCGATCTCGTGGGATGCCCGAGTGTGTTCCTCGGCCGAGTTCGCACTATATAAAGCAAAAATAGGTTAACAATGAGGAATGGAGCCAGGAAGCCCGTGAGCCACGGAGGTCGCCGGAAATGAAGCGAGTGTTCGCCCATCGCGGTGCCGCCGTCGTGAGGGAGGTGCCGGAGCCGGAACTTCGGACCGGCGAGGTCCTCGTTCGCCCGGCCTATTCGGCGATCAGCGTCGGGACCGAGATGTGGCTGATCGAGGGATCCGCCGACGAGGACTTCGGCATCCACGAATACCCGGCGGTTCCGCCCTACTGGCCCAAGACCAGAACGCCGGTCGAGCTCGATCATCCGATGCCCAAGCCGTCGGATCCCGATCACATCGCCATCGGATACAGCCTGGCCGGCGAGGTCATCGATGTCGACGACCAGGTGGTCGACATCGCTCCGGGCGACCTGGTGGCCTGCTCTGGCTCCCAATGCGCCCACCACGCCGAAGTCGTGGCGGTGCCCCGCCATCTGGTGGCGAAGGTCCCTGACGGCGTGGCTCTCGACCAGGCCGCATTCGTCACGCTCGGTTCCATCGCGGTCGCCGGGCTGCGCGAGACCGACTGTCAGTTCGGCGAGACGATCGTCCAGTACGGCCTCGGGCTGCTCGGGCTTCTCGGTGCCCAGATCGGTCAGGCAGCCGGGTTCAGGTCGGTCGGCATCGACATCGACCCGGCCAGACGACAGCTGGCGCGCGACCTCGGGATCGACCACGTGCTCGACCCGACCTCGGCCGACATCGTCGCCGAAGTCAAGAGTCTGACGGATGGATACGGCGCAGACGCAGTCGTCCTCGGCATCAAGTCCGAGTCGAGCGAGCCGCTCAACCAATGCTTCGACATGTGCCGGCAACGGGCTCGGGTGGTGGGACTGGGCCTGTTTGGTTGGAACATCGACCGAGGCCGGTTCTTCGCCAACCGTGTGTCGTTGCATCCGGCGGTGGGTTACGGACCGGGGCGATACGACCCGGTCTACGAGGAAGGCAACATCGACTACCCGATCGGCCTTGCCCGTTGGACCGAGAACCGCAACCAGGCGTACTTCCTCGACTTGCTGGCCCGTGGTGTCGTCGACGTCGGCCAGCTGGCGCCCGATCGCGTGCCGATCGACCGCGCCCCGGAGGCCTACGAGATCCTGCGACGTCCCGATCGTCCCCCGACCGTGCTGCTGCAGTATGGGACCTCCGGGTGAGCGACCAGCCGCCGCCACGGCTGGTCGTCGACGACCTCGCACGCCTCCGGTGGGCGATGGAGCCTGCCATGCACCCTTCGTCGTCCGCAGTGGCGTACGTCGTCTCGGGTCCGGATGCCGACTCCGACGCCCTGGCCTACCAGCTGTTCGTGCTCGACGAGCCCGGCGGCGAGGCGCGCCTCCTGAGCAAGTCCGCTCGCCGTCCCCGATGGTCTCCAAGCGGTGACCGGATCGCATTCCTCCTGCGATCCGGTCACCGCTGGATTGCTGCGTGTCAGAACGCGTCCGGCGGGAGCGTCCACCTGGCGTCGCCGCCGGGCGACGTCGTCGACCTGGAATGGGCTCCCGATGGCGAACGGCTCCTGGCGGTCACATCCGAGACTTCCGCCGCGCCTACGGACGGCCGGCCCCGTCACGTCTCGTCCGCCCGTGATTGGCTGGTGGAACCGAGTCGGCGCGCCTGGGTCCTGTCCCTGTCCGGGGACCTACATCCCGCGGTCGACGGCTGGAGCCAAGACGATCTCTGGGGGGCCCGGTGGGCGCCAGACGGACATCGCGTAGCCTTCACCTCCGATTCGGGTGTGCCGCGGGAGACCAGCAGCGCATCGGGTCTGTGGCTCGCAGACCCCACGCTCGGGGAGATCGAAGAACTGGTGGCACCCAAGACCCCGATTCGGGCCTTGGCGTGGGCACCGGACGGCAACGCCATCGCCTATCTCGCCCAGTCGCGGGACAACGCTGCCTCCGCGCACTCCCAGCTGTGGGTGCTCAATGTGGCGACACGGTCGCTGCGCCGCCTCGCGCCAGCCCTCGATCGCAGTATCGGACTTGCCGTCCGGGGCGACGACGAACGCGCCGTGGGTCCCCCGCTGCTGGCCTGGACCCCGGACTCAGCGTCGGTGCTGGCGATCTACGCCGAAGGTGGCCGCAGCCGGCTCGCCCGGTTCGGTCTGGACGGGCGATGGGAAGACGTGGTGGCCGACGAGCGGTGCATCCTCGAGTTCAGCCTCGGTGGGTCGGTGGCCGCGTTCTCGTGGTCGGACCCGGTCACGCCCGGCGAGATCTCGGCGATCGACCTCACGACCGGCTCCGGACGGAGCGTGACTCGGCTGCAGCAGTCGGTGATCGCCGGCATCGACCTCGCCCCGACGCGCCGGCTGGCGGTGGTCGCCGACGACGGTGTCGAGGTCGAGGGATGGCTGACGAGCCACGACGACACTCTCGCCGGCGCTCCGCTGGTGCTCCAGGTGCATGGTGGTCCCCACTACCCGGTCGGTGAGAGGTTCTCCTTCGATGCCCAGCGTCTCGCCGCCCTCGGGATGGGCGTGCTGCGGGCCAATCCACGGGGAAGTCAAGGCTACGGCCAGGCGTTTGCCGACGGGAACCTCGGTGACTGGGGCGGGAGGGACCTAGAGGATCTCCTCGCCCTGGTGGACGAGGCACTGCGGACCGGTCACTTCGACCCGAATCGGGTGGCCATCGTTGGAGAGAGCTATGGCGGCTACATGGCAGCCTGGGCAGTGGCGTCCTCGGAGCGGTTCGCGGCGGCCGTCGCGGAGAGCGCCGTCGCGGACTTCATCTCGGCTGCGGGCGGAGTGGTCGGACCGACGTTTTGGTACTCCGAACTCGGGGGGTCCCCATGGGAGAAGCCGGAGGGCTACCTGGAGCGATCTCCGATCACACGGATGAACCGGGTGCGGGTGCCGGTGCTCGTTCTGCATTGTGAGGCAGACCTGACCTGTCCCATCGCCCACGGCGAGGCCCTCTACACCGCGCTGCGGACTCTGGGACAGTGCGTCGAGTTCCTGCGGGTACCCGATGAGGGTCACTTCTTCAATCTGTTCGGTGCTCTCAGTCGCAGGCTGGAGCGGACCAGGGTGCTCGACGACTTTCTCGTCCGACATCTACAGCTGGGGGAATCGGATCCCGCCCGAGAGGAGACTCACGCGTGAACGTCGTCGACTTCGAGTGCTTCGTCGTGACCCATCACCTGTCGCCGCGCACCGGACCATCGATCGCCTACAGCAGCGAACACGCGTACGTCGTGGTGCGGCTGGCGGGTGACGACGGTTTCGTCGGGTGGGGCGAGACCTACCGAACGCCCGGCACGCTGCAGACAATCGAATCGGTCTGCCGAGCCGTGGCTGGGCGTCAGGGATCGATGCGGGATCTGTTGAGGCATGCCCGCTGGATCGGTGGGGCGCTGGCCGGTGGGGGCTTTGCTCCGTCTGCGGTCTCGCTCGCCCTCGAAGATCTCCGTGCTCGCCAGCTCGGGATCTCGATCGCAGAGCTCTACGGGGGGCCGATGCGACTTCGAGTCAGGCCCTATGCCGCCAGCGGCGGCTATGTCGAGGGCGAGGATCCTGCAGTGACGTGGCCACGAGAACTGGAGCGCGCCCTTGAGGCGGGCTTCACCGCGCTCAAGCTGCGGGTGGGCCGCGACCCGATCTCCCACGAGGCTCCCTTGCTCGCCGCTCTGATGGCGGAGGTGCCTGCAGGTTTCGAGCTGATGGCCGATGCCAATGCCGCTTACTCGTTGCCGGATGCAATTCGGATGGGCAGGGTGCTCGAAGAGCTCGGGTTTCGCTGGTACGAGGAGCCGATGGAACAGCGCGGCGGGTACGTCGGATACGACCGACTGACCGCCGCCCTCCAAATCGCCGTTGCCGGCGGCGAGGGTTCGCTGAGCCGAATGGATGCACTGCGGCTGTTGACGCGGTCAGCAGTCGACGTGATCCAACCCGACCCCGTGATCTGTGGCGGCGTGGGCGATGCCGTGGCGATCGCGGACCTCGCCTCCCTGCACGGAGTGACCACGGTTCCCCATGCATCCAACAACGCCCTGGGTATCGCCGCGTCGCTCCAGATCGTGGCGACCCTGACCGACGCCACTCGCTCTCCTTCCGTCCCCGATCCGCTTCTCGAGTACGGAATCGACGACAACCCCAATCGTTTACGGCTGCTGGTCGAACCCCCCCGGCTGGTGGATGGGCACTTCGAGGTTCCCGACGCCCCTGGGTTGGGCGTCGACGTCGATGAGGACTACCTGCGGGCGAGCGCCATCGAGCACCTGAGCGGGCCTTGAGAAAGGACGTGAATCCCACCGTTCACCGTTTCCTGGAAGAGCGCCCGACGGCCACGCTCGGGACGGTTCGGAAGGACGGTTCGCCGCAGGCCTCGGTGGTCTGGTACCTCTGGGATGGCCACGAGTTCGTGATCTCGACGGTTCACACCACGGCCAAGTGGCAGAACCTCGCGAGGGATAGCCGATGCTCGCTCTGTATCGAGCATCCCGACACCGGCCAGATGGTCGTTGCGTACGGATCGGCGGTCCTGGTGGAGGGTGATGTACGCAGCCAGACCGGTGACCTCGTGGCGAAGTATTACGAGGATCCTGCCGCCGCCGCAGCACACATGGACCACATCTTTGCGACCGAGGACAGGGTCCTCATCCGGTTGCGACCCGCGACCCTGATCACGCGGCGGCTCGACTGAAACAACGGTGGGAATGCGCGACAACGGGCATTAGCATTGAGAATTCATCAAACGCCAAGTGGAGCCCTCGATGTCAGAAACGATCCGCACTGAGAGCACGTCGCTCCGGCTGTACCGAATCGACCCCTCGCGTGCGCACGAAGAGGTGGTCGGCCAGATCGTGTACGCCATCCGGTCCGGGTTGCTGCGGAACGGTGACCGGCTTCCGACCATCGAGGAATTGGCGGAGTCGACCGGAGTCAGCAAGCCGGTCGTCGGCGAGGCCGTCCGGGTACTTCGTGAGCACGGAGTCGTCGCTTCGAAGCGAGGCGTACAGGGTGGCGTGACCGTCATCACTGACGACATTCCGACGGACTTGCTCCCGGCCCGCGGTTGGCGGAAGGCAGATCTCACCGAACTCGTCGAGGCTCGGCGTCCGATCGAGATGATGCTGTCGCTCCTCGCCGCCGAGCGTGCGACGGAGTCCGATCTGGCGGACATGCGAGACACCATTTTGCAGCTCGAGACGGCGGCCAAGCGGCCGGATGCGTCGTTCCTCCGTTTCGACCATCGATTCCACTATCAGGTCGGCCGGGCCGCCCGCAGTGAGATGCTGGCGTTCTACCAGCACCACATCCTGTCGGCGATCGCCGTCGCGCTCCACGAGTACGGCCTGTTCCATGAGGACCGGGACCTGGTGATTCGCACCCATCATGAGTTGCTCTCGGCGATCGAGGCGAGGGATCCCGAGTGGATCCGGGAGGCGACCGAGCATCACTTCACGACCTCGGACGGTTCGTTCGCCTCGATCGAGCAGTTGATCGCCGAAACCGGCGACTGACAGTCCACTGCCGCCGACGACGTCGGCTTTCGTGGGGCTCCGTTGCCGGTCAGCGATTTCGCGACCAGTCTCAGCGCTGGGACGGGTGCGGGGTGTCGCCCACTTCGGCCTGGAGCCGGGCCAGTTCCGTCTTCAGCTGCTCGGTGACTTCCTCGTATCCCGCTCTGGCGTACACGTTCGTCATCTCGGCGGGGTCGGCCACGAGGTCGTAGAGCTCCCACTCGGGCGAGTCCACGGGACCGTGCGCTCCGGGTTGGCCCATCGGGTCGTTGTAGAAGTAGATGAGCTTGTGCGTCTCGGTCCGCACGCCGTAGTGCGCCCAGACGTTGTGGGCGCCGTCGCGGTGCATCCAGTAGCGGTAGTACATCGATGTCGGCCAGTCGGTCGGCTGGTCGCCATCGAGGAGAGCGACAAACGACCGGCCCTGCATCCACTCGGGAATCTCCAGACCGGCGAGATCCAGAATCGTGGGGGCATAGTCGACGTTGGTGACGAATCCCGAGGCCGCCGAACCGGCTGGCACCCGACGCGGATAGCGGATTAGGAGCGGCATCCCCAGTGACTCCTCGTACATGAACCGCTTGTCGAACCAGCCGTGATCGCCGAGAAAGAAGCCCTGATCGGAGGTGTAGACGACGATCGTGTCATCGGTCAGGCCCCGGTCGCCGAGATGATCGAGCACGCGGCCGACGTTGTCGTCGAGGGAGGCGATGACCCGCAGATACTCCTTGATGTACCGCTGATAGCGCCAGCGAATCTCCGCTTCGTACGACATGCCAACTGGCACCGGAACCTTGAAGTCGCGTAGGTCGAGATCGGCGATGCGGCACAGGGCGGCCCGGGCGGCTTCGGAGCGGGTGGCGTGGTCGTCGAAGAGTGTGGGCGGTTCTGGGATCTCGACGTCTTCGTACATCACCGCGTGGGCGGCGTCCGGCTCCCAGGTTCGATGCGGTGCCTTGTGGTGGATCATCAACGCGAACGGACCGTCGACTCCGTCGAGCCAGTCCAGCGCCATGTCGGTGATGATGTCGGTCACATAGCCTGGCCGCCGCTCTCGGCCCGTAGGCGTGTAGAAGTCGGGGTTGTGATATTCGCCCTGGTCTGGGAGCACCGCCCAGTCGTCGAACCCGGTCGGGTCGTGGTCGGGGCCATGACCCAGATGCCACTTGCCGAACAGCGCCGTGCGGTAACCGGCGCGCTGGAGGATCTTCGGGTAGGTCTCCAAGGAGTTGTCCATCGGCGTGTCGAGGGTCGTCACGTCGTTGACGTGGTTGTAGGTCCCGGTGAGGATGGCGGCGCGGCTCGGAGTGCAGATGGCGTTCGTGCAGAACGCACGAGTGAACCGCATGCCTTCAGCCGCGAGCCGGTCGAGGTGCGGGGTCCGGTTGATCACGCTCCCGTACGCGCTCAGCGCGTGGGCGGCGTGGTCGTCGGACATGATGAAGACGAGATTCGGCCTGGCGGTCATGTTCCGATCACGGTACCGAGACGCGAATGAGCGGCCCGGAGGCCGCTCATTCTGAGGCCACCTGCAGCGGGGAGAGAGAGATTCGGAGGAAGGGACTCCGGGGCGTTGCAGGCGACTGGGTTGGGTCTCCACTCATCGGCGGCCGCACCGGAAAACTTGAGAACTTTCTTTGTCAGCTGTTCAGGTTGTATTTCGACGTCTGGGCGCCCCGTTGGCCCTGGTACTTGGAGCCGAGATCCGGATGCCCGTATGGCCGCTCCGCCGCAGTGTCCATCTTCTGGAAGACGATCTGGGCGACCTTCATCTGAGGCCGCAGGATGATGGGAAGCGTCGACACGTTCGACAACTCGAGAACGACCGAGCCGGCGAAACACGGGTCGACGTATCCGGCTGTGGCGTGGATCAACAGCCCCAGCCGTCCCAGGCTCGACTTGCCGTTCACCACGCCCACCACATCGTCGGGAAAGACGAAGGTCTCGGCGGTGTGGGCGAGGGCGAACTCGCCCGGGTGGAGGACGAATTGTTCGTCTGCGCCGACCGCCACGAGCTCCATCAGGTCGTCCAGAGGCTCGAAAGGATCGATGTGGGTGGCGTGGGTGTTGCGCATCACCCGAAACTCGCTTCCCAATCGGACGTCCACCGAGGCCGGCTGGACGAGGGATGGGTCGTAGGGGTCGATCACGAGCCGCCCGGAGTCGACCAGGGCGCGGATGCTGACGTCGGCGAGGATCACGTGGGCGGATCGTAGAAGACAGGCGACAACTGCGCCGATTCGGAGACCGAGCGCAGCGCTCAACGCCCCTCACAGGATCGAAACGATGTCCGACATCGACCACAGACCCGACCTGCGGGTGGGGCTCGCACTCAGCATCGTCCTCCTCGGAACGGCGCTCGGCCTGATCTGGTGAGCGAACACGGTGCGGGATCGACTTCCCGACCTGGTGGCGCGTCACTGGGGCATCTCGGGTGCGGCAGACGGCTTCTCGACCCTGAACGCCACGCTGGCTGTGACGGTGGGGATGGTGCTGCTCGTCGCGGTGCCCATGGGGCTGGCGGCCGTTCTCGCTCGTCAGCCGCCGGCGATGCGCCGCTTCATGCAGGAACGTCGGCGTGGCTGTCGGTCTTCGTCGTGGTCCTGGTCGTCGACTCGATGCGCGGCCAGCTCGACCTGACCGATGCCGCGGCAGCACCGGTACCCGGAGCCGGAATCGGAATCGGAACTCTGGCGGGTGTCGTCGTGGCCGTCGGTGTCGCGTCGTTGGTGCGCGTCGATCGCGGAGCCACGAGAGCCGTCGGTCCCCCGCCGGCCAAGGCTGTACGGCTCGATGCGGGCTCGGCGACCGAACTCTCGTGGAGGTCTGGGCCGGCCGGGCTCGACCGCGCCGCGGTGGTGATCGCGCTCATTGCCGGTGTCGGACTTGGATCTCTCGCTGCAGTGCTCACCTGGTGGTTGCTCCCCGTCGCGATCGTGGTCGTGGCGCTCGTGCTCGGTGCGGGCCGGTTCACAACGACGGTCGATCGGAACGGTCTCACCGTTGACATCGTCGGTCGGCGCATCCTGCGGGTCCCGTTGGAGGATGTCGCAGGAGCCGATGTCGTCCACGTCGATCCGTTCTGGGAGTTCGGCGGATGGGGATTGCGCCTGGACATGGCGGGTCGCACCGGCGTGGTGACGCGCCGGGGGCCGGCCGTTCGTGTTCAGCGGGGAGATGGGAGCGAGGTGCTCGTGACCGTCGACGGCGCCGACCGAGCGGCCGCCACCCTCAACACCCTGGCCGACTCACTCCACGAAGGCACCTGACCGGCGGACCTACCGAGCGAGCGCGAGCGCGGAGCGCCACAACCAGAGTTCGGCAGCGAGTGCGTGAAGGACGAAGGCGATCCAGAACGCTGCCCCGAATACGTCTTCGAACGCCATTCCGAACGCCTGGGACACGCCGATGACGAGGCGGATCGTCCCCACGCCGAGGCCGATCGCAAACGCCCGGATGATCCACCGCCGGTGCGTGCGCTCGTCATGGGACCGGATGGCTCGGTACGCCAGGCCCAAAGCGACGAGAAAGTAGATACCGAACACGACGCTGGCGCTTGCCTCGGTCACCCCTCCGAACGGGAAGAGGATCCCGACCGCGATGGCAAAAGCCCCTGTCACGAGCCCGGCTACGAGGGCGACACGGCCGAGACGGCGATGGCGCGCCAGATCGGCTCGCCGGTGGCGACGTGAAACCTGGAACGGCGCGATCAGGAGGTAGACGACACCCGGGACGATGTGCGCATACGCCAGGAACGGATGGTCGGCATAACGGCGCTCGACCTTCTAACCCAGGGTTAGATCGGACGTATACGTCCGATCTAGCCCGCGGAAGCGGATGAGATGGTGGGACCGGGTGAGACCGGGTATGTTCGACGGCATGGTCAGGACCAGGCTCGACCGCCGCGGCGTCGCTTCCGGGTCGGTCGCCGTCGTGGTGCTCCTGGTCCTCGTGTACCTCGGGTCAGAGGGCCTCAGATGGTTCGACGCCGCGCTCGTCCCGTACCTCTTCGGCACGTTGCTGGCGGCGTTCGCCGTGGTCTATCGCTACGTCGTGTGGCTGCGTCGCCCGCCCACCGCACTCCTGAACCAGCGTGGATGGGAGGCGTTCCGGCGGAGCGGGAAGCTGGGCCGCAACCTGATTGCCCTGGCCGGCATGATCGTGACGAACCTGGCGCTGCAGCGGTTCATCAGAGGCCGGTCGAAG
>DATKBG010000108.1:0-6265 GCA_035514255.1 Acidimicrobiia bacterium | reverse complement strand
GCAGTGATCGCGGTCGAAGGGGGCGGTCGGCTGCGGGTCGCCAAGCGCGCCCTGGCCGGCAAGGTGAGCGCCTAGCCGGATGTCGCGTCGGGCCTCGGTCATCACGCTTCTGCTCACACTCTCCACCGTCTTCGGTGGTTTCGCGGCCACGCTGGCGCTCGACGTTCCTCCCCGGTTGGGATTGGACCTTCAGGGTGGGTTCTCGGTGGTCCTCGAGGCCCCGGAGGACACCGAAGCCGACGTACTGGACACTGCGGTCGAGATCATGCGCAGACGCATCGAAGCCCTGGGCGACGTACAGGAGCCAGAGATCTCGGTGCTGGGGGAGCGCAACATCGAGGTGCAACTACCGGGCGTGACCGACCGCGACCGGGCCCTGGCCGCCGTCGGGACCACCGGCCGCTTGGAGTTTCGCCCGGTGCTCGACGTGAGTCCGATCCCCGGCCTGAGTCCGCTGTTCCTGCAGGTGCAGCCCGAGGACCCCACGACCACGACGACGCCCGGCGACGACGAGACGACCACGACCACCAACCCTGATGACACCACGACGACTACGACGCTCGACCTCGAGGAGCTCACCGCCGGTGTCGTGCTGCCCGAGGGTGTGACCTGGTGTGACGAGGTCGACCAGCCCGGTTGTGTGGATCGACAGAGTGGACTCACCGTGAGTCCGGTCCCGGAACTCGAGGCGTTTCTCGCCACCGACTTCGCCACCGGGGGTGGCGTCGTCTACCACCTCGCCCCCGCGAGCGTGCTAGGAGCAAACCTCACTGACGCCAGGGCCGAGTTCTTCGCCAACAGTCCGGGCTCGGCCGCCGGTCAGTGGGTGGTCTCGCTGCGCTTCGATTCGCTCGGCGCCCAGCAGTTCCAGGACATGACGCGCGAACTCGCCCGGTTCGGATTCGGCGACCCCAGGCGACAGATCGCCATCGTGCTCGACGCGACGATCCAGTCGGCACCGCCTCTCGGTGCCGATGTCGACCCCAACGTGGGGATCCCCGGAGGGCAGGCGATCATCAGTATGGGCGCCGGAGGCAATCCGCAGACTGACGCCCAGGAGCTGTCGGTGGTCCTGCGCTACGGAGCCCTTCCCGTCGCGCTCGAGCAGGTGAGTGTCCAGTCGGTCTCGGCGACCCTCGGGGCGGACTCGATGCGCGCCGGGATCATCGCTGGCGTCCTCGGCCTGGTACTCGTTTCGATTCTGCTGCTGCTCTACTACCGGGCTCTCGGTTTGGTGAGCGTCGTCGGTCTGCTCGTGTTCGCTTCTCTGGTGCTCACCGTGCTCTCGCTGCTCGGAGCCTGGCGCGGGTTGACGGTCACCATGGCCGGGGTCACCGGCCTCATCGTCACCATCGGCATCAGCAGCGACGCCTACATCGTGTACTTCGAGCGCATCAAGGAGGAGGTGCGTCGTGGAAGGTCCCTGCGGGCGGCGATCGACCACGCCTACGGAAGGTCCCTGCGGACAATCGTGACTGCCAGTGCGCTCGCTCTCGTCGGCTCGGTGCTCCTGTTCTTGTTGGCAACCGCCTCGGTGAAGGGGTTCGCCCTCGCCTTCGGTATCGCCACCGTGGCCTCGCTGTTCATCACAGTCGCCTACATGCGTCCTGCGGTATCGCTGCTCGCCCGGACCCGCCTCGGCGACGGCGGGCGTTTCAGCATCCGAGGGGCGACCGGACACCCGGAGGAGGCGGCCCGATGAGCCTGTTGACCGACTTCTATTGGGGGCGCACCACATTCGACGTGGTCGCCTCGCGGCGCCGTTGGTTCCTCCTGTCCGCCATCCTTCTGCTCATCTCTGCGGGCGTGTTCACTCTGCGCGGCGGGTTCGATCTGAGTGTCGACTTCCAGGGTGGAACCGTGGTGACGATCGCCAATCCGGACGGCGCCTCGGTCGCCGCGGTGCGCGACCGGGTCAGCGCTCTCGGCATCACCGGGGCGCGAGTCCAGGAGTCGGGTGCGGGCGCGGAGATCCGCGTCCAGACCACCCGCCTGGATGCGGACCGCGAGCAGGCGCTGGTCGAGGCAATCGCCGGGGTCACCGGGGCCGATCCGGCCGATGCCGGTCGGCAGTCGGTGGGACCCACCTTCGGACGGCAGATCGCAGATGCAGCCGTGCGGGCGCTGATCGTGTTCCTCGGCGTTGCCACCCTCTACATGACCTGGCGTCTGCAGTGGAAGATGGCCCTGGTGGCGATCGTTGCCCTGTTGCACGACTTGCTGGTGACGGCGGGGATCTACGCCATCGTCGGACTGGAGGTGTCACCGGCGACCGTCATCGCCGTATTGACCGTGCTCGGGTACTCGCTGTACGACACGGTCATCTTGTTCGACCGGGTGCTCGAGTCGGTGAAGGAGCGAGGAGACCGCCAGACCCTGACGTCGATCGTCAACGAATCGTTCAACGGGATCCTGATGCGATCGATCAACACCACCCTCACCACGCTGGTGCCGATCGTCAGTCTGCTTCTCGTGGGGTCGTTCCTGCTCGGCGCCACCACGCTGCGTGCGTTTGCGGTTGCCCTGCTCATCGGTATCACCATCGGCACCTACTCGACGCTCTTCATCGCCGGGCCGCTCTACGCCGCCTGGGGCGAGCGCGAAGACCGCTGGAAGCGCGTCCAGCTGCGTCTCGATCGCAAGGCGGGCACCGCCGCGCCAGTCAGGGCTGTCCCGGCGAACACCGGCACACCGCCTGCAGGCACCCCGCCGATCGGAACGGCCACGCCTCGCCCACCCCGGAAGCGTCGCAAGAGCCGATAGGGGAAGCGGGCGTTCGCCCGCCAGCATGCAGCAGGCAGCTCCCTGCTGTCGGCTGTCTGACCTGGCTCCTTTACAATCGTGCGATGAGGGCACCGGAGGCGGAGCATGGCTGAAAGGGTGGCGCGACCGGACGACGCCGTCATCGCCGAGCTGGAGCCGGTGCTGAGCCTGTATCGCCGGCACCATCCCGGCGAGCCGGATCGCCTCATCCACCGCGCCTATGAACTGGCGCGAGCCAGCCACGTCGGCCAGTTCCGCAAGAGCGGCGAGCCTTACATCACCCATCCCCTCGCCGTCGCCGGGATCCTCGCCGGGTACGGCCTCGATGCGGAGACCGTCGCCGCGGCGTTGCTCCACGACACCGTCGAGGACACCGAGATGACGCTCGACGATGTGACCAAGGAGTTCGGCCCCACGGTGGCGGCCCTCATCGACGGCGTCACCAAGCTCGATCGTGTCTCCTTCTCGAACCGTGAGGAGCAGCAGGCGGCGACGATTCGCAAGATGGTCATCGCCATGGCTCGCGACGTGCGGGTCATCCTCGTCAAGCTCGCCGATCGACTCCACAACATCAGGACCATCGCCCCCTTGCCTCCGGAACACCAGGAGCGCGTGGCGGCAGAGACCCTCGAGGTCTATGCCCCGCTGGCCCACCGACTCGGTGTCCAGGAGATCAAGCACGAGATGGAGGACGCCTGTTTCCGCATCCTCCACACCAAGCGCTATGAAGAGGTCGTCGAACTGCTGAAGGCACGGGCACCCGAGCGTGACGCATTCCTGAAGGAGGTCACATCCGAGATCGAGCGGCTTCTCGCTGACAGTGGTGTCTCGGCAGAGGTCACCGGTCGACCGAAGCACATCTACTCGATCTATCGCAAGATGGTCGACGGCGGGCTGACGTTCGATCAGATCCACGACCTCATCGGCGTTCGCATCATCACCAAGGACGTGGGGGACTGTTACGCGGCGCTGGGGACGGTGCACACGAGGTGGCCTCCGGTGCAGGGCCGCTTCAAGGACTACATCGCGATGCCCAAGTTCAACCTGTACCAGAGCATCCACACGACGGTGGTGGGTCCGGACGGTAAGCCGCTCGAGGTACAGATCCGGACCCAGGAAATGCACGACCGTGCGGAGCAGGGTATCGCCGCCCACTGGCGGTACAAGGAGGGGGGCGGCGACGCGCTCCCCTCTCTCGCAGACCTGATGGAGACGTCGGAGGAGTACGAAGATCCCTCCGAGTTCCTCGCCGGCCTCAAACTCGATCTGTACCAGGACGAGGTGTTCGTCCTCACGCCGAACGGTGACGTCAAGACGCTCCCGCAGGGGGCGACGCCCGTGGACTTCGCTTACTCAGTGCATACCGAAGTGGGGCACCGTACGACCGGAGCGCGGGTCAACGGTCGGCTGGTCCCGCTGTCGACCCGCCTCGCTTCGGGCGACATCGTCGAGATGATCACGTCCAAGACGGATGGTCCCAGCCGGGACTGGCTCGCCTTCGTTCGCACGTCGCGGGCGGCGGCGAAGATCCGGCAGTGGTTCACCCGGGAGCGGCGAGAACAGGCGATCGCCGAGGGCAAAGAGACGCTGGCGAAGCTGATCCGCAAAGAGGGTCTGGGCCTGGGAGCCTCCAAGCGGGATCGCCTCCTCGCCGAGGTCGGGACCGCTATGGGCATGCGCGACCTCGACACCCTCTGCCAGGCCATCGGTGAGGGCAACATCCAAGCCCAGACCGTGGTGTCCCGCCTCGTTCGACTGGTGCGTCCCGACGAGGCCGATGAGATCATCGACGAGGCGATTCAGGGGGAGCCCGCGCTGCGGACGCCGGTGGGGAACCTCACCGTGGAGGGCCTCGACGACATGCTGGTGACGGTCGCTCGGTGCTGCTCGCCCTTGCCCGGTGATGCGATCGTCGGATTCGTCACCGTCGGTCGCGGGGTGTCCATCCACCGGGCGGATTGCACCAACATGGATTCGCTGGGGGAGCGGGCCGAGCGAGTGATCGAGGTCGGGTGGGGGGCTGATCAGTCGGGTGCGTTCCGGGCTGCGGTGCAGGCGGAAGCTCTCGATCGACCGCGGCTCCTTCGTGATGTGACCACGGCGCTCTCGGACCTCGGGGCGAACATCGTGTCGTCGTCGTCGCTGACCAACCGCGATCGGGTCGCCGTGCTGCGATTCGAGATCGAGCTCTCGGATACGGCGACGCTGGATCGGGCGATCGTCGAGATGAAGAAGGTGGAGGGCGTTTACGACGCCTACCGGCTGGTACCGGGCGGCTGAACCACGGATCAACGGTCAAGAAGCGTCGAGGGGCGGCCGATACGACGGGATGACCCGACCCGCGCGCTCCCTGCGCGACGACGATGGCTTCACTCTGATCGAAGCCCTGGTGGCGAGCATCATTGCCATCATCATCATGGCCGCCTTCGCCGGGTCCATGACCTCCGCCTTCCGGGGGTCCCGCCTGACCCACGCCAATCAGTCGGCGACAGCCCTGGGCGTCGAGCATCTCGAGTTTGCCAGGTCGCTGTCGTGGGATGCCCTCGCCATGACCCATGTGCCCGCCGAGTCTCCCCATACCGGGAGTGGCGGGACCGTGCTCACCGCGCACGCAGGCGGTCTCACCGCGGACGAGGTCCTGGTGGTATCCGCCTCAGGCGCCATCCAACCCTTGCTTTACCAGGGCGTCGGCACGACGGACTACACCGTCTGGCAGTACGTCACCGACGCCGGGCTTGGCCTTCGTCGCGTGGTGGTGATCATCACCTGGCAGCACGGCGACGCCACGTTCACCCATCGGGCGGCGACGCTGATCTCCGAGGTGTCGACGCGATGAAGCGCTTTCGCTCCAAACTCCTCCGGGGGGAAGGCGGCATGACCCTGGTGGAGCTCACGGTCTCGATGCTGCTCATGTCGTTCATCGCCACCGCGCTGGTCGTCGGCATGACCACGGCGATGCGATCTGCCAACCTGCACCGCGATGATGACCGTGCCGTCCAGGATCTCAGGCACGCCAAGGAGCGTTTGACCCGGGAACTGCGCGCCATCACCGAGCTGACCGGTGCGTCGTCCTCGTCGGTGACCTTCTGGCTCGACGGAAACGCCGATGGTTTTGCCGATCTCGGCGAGACGATCACCTGGGAGATCACGACCGACGGGTCACTGGTCCGATCGAGCAACGACGGAGCCTCGAGCCTCGTCGTGTCCAACCTGGTCGCGGGCTCGAGCGGCTTCACCTTCGATGCCGTCGCGGTGGGCGAGGTCCGCAGGATCGGCGTCGAACTCACCGCTGCCGTGGGGTCGAGCGACGGCTCCCGTTCCATTCAGACCGAAATATTCCTGAGAAACGCCCCCTAACAAGGCGCTGAGGGGCGACACCGAGGCCTGGAGTGGACGGAAGTCCGCTGAATCTCCCTCAAGATTTCCCTCGTAAACTACCGATAGCAGTGCCATGAACACTCTGCGTGGCAGGCTGGGCGCTCTTCGACAGACTGATGACGAC
>DATKBG010000107.1:0-6079 GCA_035514255.1 Acidimicrobiia bacterium | reverse complement strand
TAAACGCCGTCCCCGACCCACGCTCCGACAACACCTTCGTAATCGCCGCCGTCAACGTCGTCTTCCCATGATCAATATGACCCATCGTCCCCACATTCACATGCGGCTTCGAACGCTCAAACTTCGCCTTACCCATGACTCATCCTCTCCTGATCATTCGCCGCGGACCTTCGCCACGATTTCGCTGGCGATGGCCTCCGGAACCTGCTGGTACGAATCGAATTGCATCGTGTAGGCCGCCCGCCCCTGGGTCCGTGACCGCAGGTCGGTGGCGTAGCCGAACATCTCGGCGAGCGGCACCCGGGCGTCGATCACCCGGCTGTTGCCCCGCTGGCCCATCTCACCGATCTGACCCCGGCGTGAGTTGAGGTCGCCGATGACCTCGCCCATGTAGTCCTCCGGAGTGACCACCTCGACGGCCATCACAGGCTCGAGCAGCGCCATCCCGGCGCGGCGAGCCGCCTCCTGGAGCGCCATGGAGCCTGCGATCTTGAACGCCATCTCGGAGGAGTCGACGGCGTGAGACGATCCGTCGACGAGAACGGCCCGCACGTCGACGATCGGATATCCGGCGAGCACGCCGCTGTCGAGGGCGGCCTCGATACCGGCGTCCACGGCGGGCACGTACTCCTTGGGAACGGAACCACCCTTGGTACGGTCCACGAACTCGTAACCGCCGCCGGGGCCGGTCGGCTCCAGATCGATCTCGACGTGAGCGAACTGACCCTTGCCGCCGGTCTGCTTGATATGGCGGTACACCACACCGTCGACCGCCTTCTTGATGGTCTCGCGGTAGGCCACCTGCGGGCGTCCCACGTTGGCGTCGACCTTGAACTCGCGGCGGAGACGGTCGACGAGCACGTCGAGATGCAGCTCGCCCATTCCGGCGATCACCGTCTGGCCGGTCTCATCGTCGGTACGCACCAGGAAGGTGGGGTCCTCCTCGGAGAGGCGGGAGAGCCCGTCACCGAGCTTGTCCTGATCGACCTTCGACTTGGGTTCGATGGCGACGGAGATGACCGGGGCGGGGAAAGTCATCGACTCGAGCTGGATCACCTTGGAGGGGTCGGAGAGGGTGTCACCGGTGGTGGTCACCTTCAGCCCGACGGTGGCGACGATGTCGCCGGTGAAGATGTTGTCGAGATCCTCACGGTGGTTGGCGTGCATGCGGAGCAGCCGCCCGAATCGCTCCTTCTTGCCGTTGCTCACGTTGAGCACGGTGTCACCCTTGGCGGCGTGTCCCGAGTAGACCCGGAAGTAGGTGAGCTTGCCGACATGCGGGTCGGTCATGATCTTGAAGGCGATCGCCGAGAACGGCTCGTTGTCGTCGGGCTTGCGCTCGAGCGGCGTGTCCTCGTCACCGGGAGCGAACCCGACCATCGGCGGCAGGTCGACCGGGCTCGGCAGGTAGTGGAGCACCGAATCGAGGAGCAGCTGCACGCCCTTGTTCTTGAAAGCAGAACCGGTGATCACCGGCACGAAGAGCCCGTCGATGGTGCCGACACGGAGGGCGGCGCGGAGCTCGTCCGGCGTGATCTCCAGTTCCTCGAGATACTTCTCGAGGAGCTTCTCGTCGACCTCGGCCACGGCCTCGAGCATCCGACCCCGCCACTCGTGGGCCTGTTCGGCATACTCGTCGGGGATGTCGGTGGTATCCCAGCGCTCGCCGTCGTCGTCGGGCCAGATGTGTGCCTTCATCTCGATGAGGTCGATCACACCCTTGAACTCGGACTCCGAACCGATCGGAAGCTGGATGGCCACCGGGTTGGCTCCGAGACGGGAGATGATGGAGTCGACCGCCGCGTAGAAGTCGGCCCCGATCCGGTCCATCTTGTTGATGAAACAGATGCGGGGCACCTTGTAGCGGTCGGCCTGGCGCCATACGGTCTCGGACTGCGGTTCGACGCCGGCCACGGCGTCGAATACGGCTACGGCGCCGTCGAGCACCCGCAACGACCGCTCCACCTCGACGGTGAAGTCGACGTGACCGGGTGTGTCGATGATGTTGATCCAGGTGTCCTTCCACAGGCACGTAGTGGCGGCGGAGGTGATGGTGATGCCGCGCTCCTGCTCCTGCTCCATCCAGTCCATGACGGCCGAACCCTCATGGACCTCACCGAGCTTGTAAGTGCGACCGGTGTAATAGAGAATCCGCTCGGTGGTGGTGGTCTTGCCCGCGTCGATGTGCGCCATGATCCCGATGTTCCGGGTGCGGCTCAGGGGGTACTGGCGCAGTTGACTCAGGGAAGCAGAAGCAGACATGGGTGATTACCAGCGGTAGTGCGCGAAGGCCTTGTTGGACTCGGCCATCTTGTGGATGTCCTCGCGACGCTTGAACGCCCCACCCTGGCGGGTCGAGGCGTCGAGGATCTCATTGGCGAGGCGGTCCGCCATCTCGTGCTCGCGACGCTTGCGGGCAAAGTCCACGAGCCAGCGCACGGCGAGCGTGTTGGCACGACGGGGGCGGACTTCGACGGGAACCTGATAGGCCGACCCGCCGACACGGCGAGACCGCACCTCGACCGATGGCCGCAGGTTGTCGATGGCCTTCTTGAGCACGGTGAGCGGCTCCTGGCCCGAACGCTTCTCGATCAGTTCGAGGGCGTCGTAGACGATCTGGCTGGCGAGGTCCTTCTTGCCTTTCCAGAGCACCTTGTTGATGAGCTGAGTGACCAGGACGCTGCGAAATACGGGGTCCGGCTCGATCTTGCGAACTTCTGCGGGGGCACGTCTCATCAGCTGCCCTTTTTCGCCCCGTAGCGGGAACGGGCCTGCTTGCGGGTGCCGACACCGGCGGCGTCGAGGGTGCCGCGCACGATCTTGTAGCGAACACCCGGGAGGTCTTTCACCCGGCCGCCACGTACGAGCACGATCGAGTGCTCCTGGAGGTTGTGGCCCTCACCGGGGATGTAGGCGGTGACTTCGACACCGGAGGAGAGGCGAACACGACAGACCTTGCGAAGCGCCGAGTTCGGCTTCTTCGGAGTGATCGTGTAGACGCGAGTACACACCCCGCGGCGCTGTGGCGCCCCGGCGAGACCGGGCGTCTTCTCCTTCTTCGGTTTCTGCTTCCGGCCATGCCTGACCAGCTGCTGAATCGTTGGCACTCCTGCCCTCTCCACTATGTCGTTGTCGGCGCAGCGCAGCCCGCATCGACGTGGTCTGCACGTGCGAGAGTCGGCGAAGCCGACCCGTATGACCACCCTGCTCGGACAGCAGAGGCCCGGCGCGAAGCCGGGCCCCTTCCGAGAAGGGCCTAGGTGACCGGAGTCACGGGCGCGGAGTATAGAGCCGCGCGGAGCCAACCGGCAAAGCCGGCTTCGCCTGCAGGCGAAGCCGGCTTTGCCCCGCTCACAGCTCACAGCTCACAGCTCACAGCCAGACCACCCCCCGTTCCCCTCTGGCTGTGAGCTGTCGGCTGTTGGCTCTCTGGCTGTAGCCTCACGGGTTGATGACTCTCGAAATCGCCGTTGTGTTGCTCATCCTCGCCGGGGCGGTGGTGCTATTCGTCACCGAGTGGCTGCGGATGGACCTGGTGGCGCTTCTCGTGCTGGTGGCGGTGGCACTCACCGGTTACGTCACAACGAGCGACGCTCTCGCCGGGTTCAGTAGCCCGGCGGTGGTGACCGTGTGGGCGATGTTCATCATCAGCGGCGGGTTGACTGCCACCGGTGTCGCCGACCGAGTGGGACAGCGCCTGGTGCGGGTCGCCGGCGACGGCGAGACCCGCCTCATCGCCGTGGTCATGCTGGCCGCCGGTGTCTTGTCCACGGTCATTCTCAGTAACGTGGCGGTAGCGGCAATGATGCTGCCGGTGGTGGTCGAGATGTCCCGCCGCACCGGCCACCCCCCTTCCCTACTCCTCCTGCCGATGGCGCTCGGCTCCCTCCTCGGCGGGATGACCACGATGATCGGAACCCCGCCGAGCATCCTGGTGGCCGGGGCCATCCGCGACTTTGGCCTCCCTCCGGTCGGCTTGTTCGCCATCACGCCGATCGGGGTGACCGCCCTGCTGGCCGCCACCGGATTCATGGTGATCTTCGGCCGCCACCTGCTCCCCCGCAGGGACCCGACAAAGGGTCACGACCCGACCGCCCTGTTCGACCTCGGCAGCAGGCTCGTCTCGGTGCCGATACCACCTGACTCTCGTCTGGTCGGGATGACCCTTCAGTCGTCACGACTCGGGTCGACCCTGGGCCTCACCGTCGTCGCCATCGCCCGCAGCGGAACGGTGATGGCAGCGCCGGGGCGCGACACGGTGCTGCGGTCCGGCGACCGGCTGTTGGCTCTGGGGCGCCCCGGCTTCATCGACGACGTTCGACGCGTGGTGCTCGCCGGCAGTGCCGGAGCCGACGCAATGCCCCGAACGCTGACACTGGTGGAAGCCCGCGTCGCCGAGGGCTCCCCGCTCGTCGGCAGCACCCTGCTCGAGGCCGGGGCGCGACGACAGTACGACCTCGACGTGCTGGCAGTGCGCCGGGACGAGTCGGTCCGGATGGGTGACATCACACGGTGGCGCTTCCTGGCCGGCGACATCCTCCTGCTCGCGTCCAAGGAGGCGACACCGACCGTCCCCGAAGCGTCCGGCCTCGAGGTGCTCGGACCGCTCACCGACCCAAACACCGACGAGTTCTACGACCTCCCGACCAATCTGATGACGCTCGAGGTCCCGGAGGACTCGTCGCTCGCCGGACGCACCCTCGGGGAGACCCGGGTGCGCGACCGGCTCGGTCTGGCGGTGTGGGAGATCCACCGCGACGGGGAGGTGATTCCGATGCCGGGTCCGGATACGACCGTCGAGGCGGGGGATGTGCTTCTCGCCCAGGCCACGACCGCTCATCTCGAGCTCCTCGACGCCCTGGGACGACTCGACGTCGACGGCCATACGAGCACGCCGCTCACCGCTCTCGAGTCGACGGACATCGGGCTCGGAGAACTGGTGTTGTCTCCCCAAACCGTCCTCGAGGGCAAGACGGTGCGCGAGTTGGAGTTTCGGGACCGGTACGGGATCACCGTGCTCGCCATCTGGCGGCAGGGGAAGGCTCACCGCACGGGACTACGCGACATGGCCCTGCGGTTCGGTGACGCCATCCTGGTTCACGGTCCCCGGGAGCGACTGCGCCAACTGGCGTTCGATAGCGACTTCATCCTCACCTCGCAACCAGCGGCGCCGCCCGCCCGGAGAAGCCGGGCGCCGATCGCCGCCGGCATCCTCGTCGGTGTGGTTGCCACCGTCGTCGTCGGCTGGCTGCCCATATCGGTGGCGGCCGTCGCCGGAGCGTCGCTCATGGTGCTCACCCGGTGCCTGACCATGGAGGACGCCTACCGCTACGTCGAGTGGCAGGCCGTGTTCCTCATCGCCGGGATGATCCCGCTGGGTATCGCCATGGACCAGACCGGAGCGGCTGCCTTCCTGGCCCGCGGCGTCGTCGAGGCGGTCGGACCGATGGGCCCGCTGGCGGTCCTCGCCGCCATCTTCGTGATGACCTCCCTGGCCACCCAGGTGATCCCGACCGCCGCCCTGGTGGTGCTGATGGCGCCGATCGCCTACACCACCGCCATCGACCTGGGCGCCTCGCCGCTCCCGTTCCTCATGACCCTCGCCGTCGCCGCATCTGCGTCGTTCTCCAGCCCGGTGTCGCACCCGGCAAACACCCTGGTGATGGGCCCGGGCGGGTACCGATTCGCCGACTACCTGAGGGTGGGTCTCCCCCTCACCGGCGTCGTCTTCGCCATCACGATGGTGATGGTGCCGGTGATCTGGCCTTTCTGAGGGCCGCCTGACGGCGGCCGCTATTCGCGATTCGCTATTCGCAATTCGCTCGGAGCCGAAAGAGGCCGATCCGAGAGCCAGATCATTCGCGCTGCTTGCGAATCGCGAATCGCGAATTGCGTACGCTCCCCCTGGCCCGGCCGAGAGGATCCGCCCCGTGCCCACTAGCCAGATCAGCGCTGCGAAAGAGTACTTAGTACGTCGTCGGCGGGCTACCGCCGGCGACTCTGATTACTCGTCGTCTTCGTCCTTCTCCTCGGCGACGGCGACCCCTCCACCGAGGGATGCCAGCCACTCGGCCGGGTT
>DATKBG010000106.1:0-4344 GCA_035514255.1 Acidimicrobiia bacterium | reverse complement strand
GCAGCCTGGGTACGGCGAACACCGGCCCGATGCCCATCTCGTCGGGAGCACACCCCGCCACCGCCACCCCGCGGTAGTACCCGAGCGGCTCCAGACCCCGCTTCTCGGCGGTGGCGGCATCCATGACGACACACGCCGAGGCACCGTCGGAGAGTTGACTGGCGTTGCCGGCGGTGATGGTCCCGCCGAGCACCGGCGGCAGCCCGGCGAGGCCCTCGGCCGTGGTGTCGGGGCGGTTTCCCTCGTCACGGTCGAGCGTCACCTCGGCGCGTCGTTCCTCGCCAGTCGCCTTGTCCCGTTCCACCTTGGTGGTGGTAACGGCGACGATCTCGTCGTCGAACCGGCCCGCTTCCTGGGCGGCAGCTGTTCGCTGCTGGCTGGAAAGGGCGTACTCGTCCTGAACGTCACGGCTCACCGAGTACCGCTCGGCCACCACCTCGGCGGTCTGGAGCATCGGCATGTACATGTTCGGCTCGATGTCGAGCAGGGCCGGGTCCATCATCCGGTACTGGTTCATGTTCTCGTTCTGAACCAGGCTGATCGACTCGACGCCGCCGGCGATGACGATCGGCATCCCGTCGACCATGACCTGCTTGGCAGCGATGGCGATTGCCATCATCCCCGAAGAGCACTGCCGGTCAACGGTCATACCGGCGACGCGTTCGCTCAGCCCGGAGCGCAGCGCCGTCTGGCGGGCCACGTTGATCCCGGTCGTGCCCTGCTGCATGGCACACCCCAGGATGAGGTCGTCGGCCTCGTCGGGCTCCAACCCGGCGCGTGACACGGCTGCGGTGACGGCGTGGGCCGCCAGCGAGGGACCTTCGAGGTCGTTGAACGCCCCGCGATACGCCTTGCCGATCGGCGTCCGTGCCGTCGAGACGATCACCGCTTCGCGCATTCCCTTGTCCTCCATGGTCGACGAGCCGCCACGGTACCCGAACCGCGCCGCGGTTCTCCCTCACCGGCGCCCGACACCGCGTAGAGTGGCACCCGTGAGGCGGACTCTCAGCTTCGCGGTCGCCGTGGCCCTGATCGCCGTGTCCTGTGACGTGGCGATAGAAACGACGACGACCACCGCCGAAACCACCACCACCACAACCGCAGCACCGTCGGTAGGCCGTGTCCCCCTCGAGCCGAACGGACCGCCCATCGCCAGCCTCGGAGAGCGCGGCGCTTATGTGGAGGCCATCCAGTTCTATCTGGTGTGCGTCGGACTGGCCCAACCCGACCCAGAGCGTCCCCAGGTCTCGATCGACGGGGCGTTCGGCCCCATCACCGCCTTCGCCACCGCCTACTTCCAGGCCCAGTTGCAGCGGGTCCCCTCGGGAGCCCCGGACGACGAAACCTTCGCCTCGATGGCACGGGAGTGTAGGGACGACCGCACTCTCGCCTTCCCGGTCGGGGAGTCGTCGGTGGAGATCGCCGGGAACGCTGCACCCGGAGATGACGAGACCTACGCGTTCCTCGGCGTCAACGGACAGGTCCTGCGTCTGACCGCCGTGGACGGCACCGTGTCGATAGTGGTGCTCGACGGCGAAGGCGAGGAAGTGGGCTCGGGTACCGGGACCGTCGATGCCGAACTCCCGGCGACGGGCGCCTACGCCATCCGCATCTCCGCCGACACCGCCACCACCTACCGGCTGATCGCCGAGGTCCGGTCGCCCAACCTCCTGGTGTCGGAGTTCGGACCGATGGTGCTCCAATCCGACGGGACCGGTGTGGCTGCGTTCGGGGGCGAGTCGGAGAACGCCGTCGCTGTGATGGGACTGATCCTCGGCGTCCCCTTCGAGGATTCCGACTGGCGCGACGACGTTGCCGCCTGCCCGGGCACCCACCGGGTCGTCACCTGGCTCATCCAGGCCGGGTTGGGGACCGATCAGCACCCCGCCGTGTTCACCGCCTATTTCGCCGAAGTGAGCGGCCTGCCGTCGTTCCTCGAGTACGCCTACTTCACGCTCGACATGCAGGCGCTCGATCCGCTCGCCCAGGGCCTCGGGACCGCCGGGGGCGCCAGCATCGGAACCACCCTGGCGCAGTTCCTCGAGTTGGAGGATTACGAGGACGTCACCCTCAGCTCCGGCGGCACGGCGACGGTGGACGATGGGGTCCGGATCACCTTCACCGTCTCCGGCGGTGAGACCCCCGATCCGCAGCTCACCCGGATCCGCAGGATCGAGGCCGGGGCCGGCGGCTGCGACTCGCTCTGACGCTCCCGATAGCCTGGGGCGGGTGATGTACGACGGCCGTCTCGACGAACCGCTACGCGCCCCCGCCCTGCTGGTCGCCTTCGATGGGTGGGTGAGTGCCGGTGCCGCCGGTATCACCACGCTCGATCACATCGCCGGCGACGCCGAACCGGCGATCCTGTTCGACTCCGATCGGCTGTACGACTACCGGGTCAACCGTCCCACCCTCGACTTCGTCGACGGGATCATGCGTCATCTCGTCTGGCCAGGCGCCGCCATTCGGATCGTCCGCACCGATGAGCGCGACCTCCTGCTGCTGTCGGGTGCCGAGCCGAACTGGGGGTGGAGGGCGTTCTCCGAAGCCGTCGCCGAGATCGCCGTCGAGGCGGGCGTGGTTCAGCAGGTGAGCCTGGGGGGCATCCCGTGGGCGGCCCCACACACCCGCCCCACCGTCGTGGTCACCACCGCCTCCCGGCCCGACCTGGTCTCCCATGGCCCCAACTTCCCCGAGGGGCTCCTCCGGGTGCCGGCCTCGGCCGTGTCGGTGGTGGAGCGAGCCGTGTCCGAGCGTGGCATCCCGACGGTGGCCTTCTGGGCGCGGGTCCCCCACTACGTCGCCGGCATCTACTACCCGGCCGTCGTCGACCTGGTCGAGCGCGTGGCGCGCCACCTCGGCATCGCCGTGGCCCTCGGGCCCCTGGTCGACGCCGCCGCCGAGCAACGGCGCCAGCTGGATACCGCGGTGAGCGAGCAGCCGACGGTGGCGACGTTGGTCGAGCAGTTGGAGGAGATGTTCGACGCCTCGGACTCGGCGCCGTCCGGTGAGGAGCTGGCCGCAGAGATCGAGCGCTACCTGCGGGAACGCTCCGGAGACGACTGAGGCGGGAGCACCCTTCCGGCCCCGTTCCCTCCCATTCGGCACCGCCACCTACCCTCGGCCCACGATGACTTTCGGCGTGGACCCCCCTCTTGAAGGCCTGACTCCGGCTGGAGCGCTGGCCCGACTCGGCGACCCGGGACTGCCGGCAGCGGCACGCATGTTCGGCGCCGACGCGCCAGCGCTGCTCGCCACCGCAGACGGCCTGATAGGCCGGACGGTGGAGGCCGCCCGCCCGGTGCAGATCCTCTGGTCACCGGGCAAACGCCTTGTCGTACGCTATTCGGCGACCGTCCGCTCCGACACCGGGACCGCCGACATCACCCTCGTCGCCGCCACGGGAGCGGCGATCCCAGAGACGCTGCGAGACGGCTCGGCCACCCAGGTGATTGCCTGGGCACGGGCCGCCGACCCGCATCTCCCCGGGCTGCCATCGGCCCTGGACCCGCAGACCGTGGGTCGCATGCTCACGACCCTCGGCCTCCCCCCCGCCACGGTGAATTTGCGGCTGCGTGCCTATCGACCCACCCGCCGCGCTGTCGTCCAGGTCGACCACCCGACGGCGACGGTGTACCTCAAGGTGGTATCGCCCCGCGAGGCGACCTGGCTCGACACGATTCATCGGTTCGACACCGGCGTCAGGACCCCACGCACCCTGGGTGTATCCCGCGACCTCGGCATCGTGGTCCTGGAGGAGATTCCGGGTTCCACCCTCCGCGAGGCCCTTAGCGATCCGGACGCTCCGCTTCCCGATCCCCGCCGACTCCTCGAGTTGGTCGACGACCTGCAGGCGCCCGACGACGCACCGATCGTTGGCGGACCTCGGCGGACCGTGCGCCGCAACGCCCGGCTGGTGCGCGCCGTCCTCCCCGAGTGCGGGGATCTGCTCGACTCGGTCCTCGCCGAGACCGCGGTGACCATCGACGCCCCGCGAGTGCCGGTCCACGGCGACTTCTACGAGAGCCAGATCCTCGTCACCGACGACGGCATCAGCGGACTGATCGACCTCGATCGGATGGGCATCGGCCATCGCCTCGACGATGTCGCCACCATGGTCGCCCACCTGGTCGCCTTTGCCCAGTCGGCACCCGATCCGCTGAGGGTGACCGGATACGCCTCGGCGATCCTCGACGCTGCCGTCGACACCCACGACCCCGATCTGCTGCGACGGACCGTCGCCGCAGGGCTGATCGGGATGGCGACCGGACCGTTCCGCGCTCAAGCCGAGGACTGGCCGGTAGCCGTGGCGCGACGAGTCGCCCTGGCCCATCGATGGGCTAC
>DATKBG010000105.1:0-4721 GCA_035514255.1 Acidimicrobiia bacterium | reverse complement strand
TGTGGTGATGTTCATCTACCGCGACGAGTACTACAACGAGCAGTCCGACAAGCGGGGGATCGCCGAGGTGGCGATCGCCAAGCACCGTGCCGGGGCCACCGGGGTCGTCGAGATGACCTTCATGCCCGAGTTCACGCGCTTTTCAGACCTGGGTCGGGACTGATCGCTGAGGATGTTTGGATAGCGTCGATGGCCTCACCGTCGACACTTGACCGCCAGGTCCCGCCGCGATGTGGGAACCCGTCGTGACGCAGTCGGGCCGGATCGACCCGCTGGCAGGCCCGGAGGTGTTCTCTCCCGACGGCATCTATTTCGACACGCCCACCTACGGCCTCGGCCCCGACGCATCGATTCGCGCCGTGCTCGGCGCAGTCGATGATTGGAGAGCGGGCACCGCCAGCATGGAGGTCTATGACGCGGCCGTCGCCCGCGCACGGGAACTCTTCGCTCGGATCGTCGATGCTCCTGTCGAAACCGTGGGGATCGGCGCCCAGGTTTCGGCTCTCGTCGGTCCGCTCGCCGCGGCGCTGCCCGATGGTGCCGAGGTCGTTGCCCCGGAGGGGGACTTCACGTCTCTCCTCTTCCCGATCCTCGCCAACGAATGGCGCGGGGTCAGCCTGCATACGGTGCCGCTCGGTGAGTTGGCCCAGGCGGTTGGCCCAAAGACACACACGGTCGCCTTCTCTCTCGTCCAGTCTTCCTCGGGCGAGGTCGCCGACGTGGCAGCAGTCCAGGCGGCGGCATCCGAGTTCGGTGTGCGCACCCTGGTCGACGCGACCCACGCCGCAGGCTGGTACCCGTTCTCCGCCGCCGACTTCGACCTCGTCGTGGTGGCTGCGTACAAGTGGTTGCTCTGTCCGCGCGGAGTCGCCTTCGTCACCGTTCGGGAGCCACGGTCGGTGCCGTCGCTCAATGCCGGGTGGTATTCCGGCGAGGACCCGTGGACCAGCATCTACGGGACTCCTCTGCGGCTGGCGGACTCGGCTCGCCGCTTTGATCTCTCGCCGGCCTGGATGTCGTGGATGGGGGCGGTTCCGTCCCTCGAGTTGATCGCATCCTTGGGCGTCGATCGGATCCACTCTCACGACCTGGCACTCGCCGACCGGCTCCGCGCCGGCGCAGGCCTCCCGACCTCTCCCTCGGCGATCGTCAGGCTGAACGGAGTCGACGCAGACGTGCTGAAGGCCGCAGGGATCACTGCCGCCACCAGGGCATCGTCGGTTCGAGTGGGGTGTCACCTCTACAACTCGTCGGACGACGTCGATGCGCTGATCGACGTGCTCGGCCGGTGACCCCTCGGCGTGGTTCAGCGCTGGGATGGGTGCGGGGCGTCGCCCACTTCGACTTGGAGCCGGGCCAACTCCGCCTTGAGCTGCTCGGTGACCTCCTCGTACCCAGGTCTCCCATACACGTTCGTCATCTCGGCAGGATCGGCCACCAGGTCGTACAGCTCCCACTCGGGCGGGTCCACCGGGCCGTGCGCTCCCGGCTGGCCCATCGGGTCGTTGTAGAAGTAGATGAGCTTGTGCGTCTCGGTCCGCACGCCGTAGTGGGCCCAGACGTTGTGGGCGTCGTCGCGGTGCATCCAGTAGCGGTAGTACATCGATGTCGGCCAGTCGGTTGGCTGGTCGCCATCCAGGAGAGCGGCAAACGACCTGCCCTGCATCCAGTCGGGAATCTCCAGACCGGCGAGATCCAGAAACGTGGGGGCATAGTCGACATTGGTGACGAATCCCGAGGCAACCGAACCGGCTGGCACTCGACGCGGGTAGCGGATGAGGAGCGGCATCCCCAGTGACTCCTCGTACATGAACCGCTTGTCGAACCAACCGTGATCGCCGAGAAAGAAGCCCTGATCGGAGGTGTAGACGACGATTGTGTCCTCGGTCAGGCCGCGGTCGTCGAGATGATCGAGCACGCGGCCGACGTTGTCGTCCAGTGACGCGATCACCCGCAGATACTCCTTGATGTACCGCTGGTATCGCCATCGAATCTCTGCCTCGTACGACATCCCATCCGGCACCGGAACCTTGAAGTCGCGTAGGTCGAGATCGGCGATGCGGCACATCGCGGCCCGGGCGGCTTCGGAGCGGGTGGCATGGTCGTCGAAGAGTGTGGGCGGTTCTGGGATCTCGACGTCCTCATACATCAGCGCGTGGGCGGCGTCCGGCTCCCAGGTTCGATGCGGTGCCTTGTGGTGGATCATCAACGCAAACGGACCGTCGACTCCTTCGAGCCAATCCAGCGCCATCTCGGTGATGATGTCGGTCACATAGCCCGGCCGCCGCTCCCGGCCCATGGGCGTGTAGAAGTCGGGGTTGTGATATTCGCCCTGGTCGGGGAGCACCGCCCATTCGTCGAACCCGGTCGGGTCGTGATCGGGGCCATGACCCAGATGCCACTTGCCGAACAGCGCCGTGCGGTAACCGGCGCGCTGGAGGATCTTCGGGTAGGTCTCCAAAGAGTTGTCCATTGGCGTGTCGAGAGTGGTCACGTCGTTGACGTGGTTGTAGGTGCCCGTGAGGATGGCGGCGCGGCTCGGAGTACAGATGGCGTTCGTGCAGAACGCACGAGTGAACCGCATGCCCCCAGCCGCGAGCCGGTCGAGATGCGGGGTCCGGTTGATCACGCTCCCGTACGCGCTCAGAGCGTGGGCGGCGTGGTCGTCGGACATGATGAAGACGAGATTCGGCCTGGCGGTCATGTTCCGACCACGGTACCGAACGCGAATGAGCGGCCCGGAGGCCGCTCATTCTGAGGCCACCTGCAGCGGGGAGAGAGAGATTCGGAGGAAGGGACTCCGGGGTGTTGCAGGCGACTGGGTTGGGTCTCCACTCATCGGCGGGCGCGCCGGAGAACTTGAGCATTTTCTTTTTCAGCTGTTCAAGTTGTACCTCGACGTCTGGGCTCCCCGCTGGCCCTGGTACTTGGAGCCGAGATCCGGATGCCCGTATGGCCGCTCCGCCGCGGTATCCATCTTCTGAAATACGATCTGGGCGACCTTCATCTGCGGCCGCAGGATGATCGGAAGCGTCGACACGTTCGACAACTCGAGAACGACCGAGCCGGCGAAACACGGGTCGACGTATCCGGCTGTGGCGTGGATCAACAGCCCCAGCCGTCCCAGGCTCGACTTGCCGTTCACGACGCCCACCACATCGTCGGGAAAGACGAAAGTTTCGGCGGTGTGGGCGAGGGCGAACTCGCCCGGGTGGAGGACGAACTGTTCGTCTGCGCCGACCGCCACGAGTTCCATCAGGTCGTCCAGTGGCTCGAACGGATCGATGTGGGTGGCGTGGGTGTTGCGCATCACCCTGAACTCGCTTCCCAATCGGACGTCCACCGATGCCGGCTGGACGAGGGACGGGTCGTAGGGGTCGATCACGAGCCGCCCGGAGTCGACCAGAGCGCGGATGCTGACGTCGGCGAGGATCACGTGGGCGGATCGTAGAAGACAGGCGGCAACTACGCTGATTCGAAGACCGAGCGCACCGGCCAAGTCCCCTCGTACCCAGGGTTAGATCGGACGTATACGTCCGATCCGGCCCGCGGAAGGGCCGAGCGCGCCGGCCGGCTGTCACCTTGGCCGACGCTCTCCACGACCGCACCTGAAACAGGGGTGCTACCGCGCCAGTGCGGGCCGGGAACGCCACAACCAGAGTTCGGCGGCCACTGCGTGAAGAACGAAGGCGATCCAGAACGCTGCTCCGAAAACATCTTCGAACGCCATTCCGAACGCCTGGGACATGCCGATGACGAGGCGGATCGTTCCCACACCGAGGCCGATCGCAAACGCTCGGATCATCCACCGTCGGTGTATGCGCTCGTCATGGGACCGGATCGCCCGGTAGGCCAGGCCCAACGCGACGAGGAAGTAGACTCCGAAGACGACGCTGGCGCTTGCCTCGACCGCCCCTCCGAACGGAAAGAGGAGTCCAACTGCGATGGCAAATGCCCCAGTCACGAGTCCGGCGACGAGTGCGACACGGCCGAGACGGCGGTGGCGGGCAAAATCGGCCCGCCGGAACCGGCGTGACACCTGGAACGGTGCGATCAGAAGGTAGATGACACCTGGGATGATGTGCGCGTACGCCACGAAGAGATTTTCCGCGTAGCGTCGCTCGAAGCTGTCGACAGGAGGCAGTTCGCCGGTGACGAGCGCCGGTACATCCTGGCTGAGCCGTATCGCCACGAAGACGAGGACCACCGCCGTCAGCACGCCGATGCTCGTCCACGCGAGACGGCGGATGACAGCGTCTTGGCCGGCCATGACGCTCACCGTAACGCCGCAAGTCCCGTCGAACCCAGGGTTAGATCGGACGTATACGTCCGATCCGGCCCGCGGAAGCGCATGAGGTGGTGGGATCGGGGTGAGACGCAGTATGTTCGAGGGCATGGTCAAGACCAGGCTCGACCGCCGCGGCGTCGCTTCCGGGTCCGTCGCCGTCGTCGTGCTCCTGGTCCTCGTGTACCTCGGCTCGGAGGGCCTCAGATGGTTCGACGCCGCGCTCGTCCCGTACCTCTTCGGCACGTTGCTGGCGGCGTTCGCCGTGGTCTATCGCTACGTCGTGTGGCTGCGCCGCCCGCCCACCGCACTCCTGAACCAGCGTGGATGGGAGGCGTTCCGGCGGAGCGGGAAGCTGGGCCGCAACCTGATTGCCCTGGCCGGCATGATCGTGACGAACCTGGCGCTGCAGCGGTTCATCAGAGGCCGGTCGAAG
>DATKBG010000104.1:0-3360 GCA_035514255.1 Acidimicrobiia bacterium | reverse complement strand
GGTCACCTCGCGGCCCTCGTACAGATACCCGCCATCGCCGAACTCGACCTTCTCCGCCGGCACCCACATGCCGCGTTCGTCCATGAAGGCGTCGGCCTGGATGATCCCCTGATTGAACAGGCGCCGGAAAGGTTCCACCGTGGAGACGTACCCGAGGTCGTACAGCACCTTGTGCCAGAAGCGGGCGTACAGCAGGTGAAGGACGGCGTGCTCGACGCCGCCAACGTAGAGGTCGACGCCGGTCTCCCCCATCCAGTACCGCTCCGCATCCTCCCCCACGAACCGGTCGTCGTTGTGCGGGTCGGCGAATCGCAGGTAGTACCAGCACGACCCCGCCCACTGCGGCATCGTGTTGAGTTCCCGCTCGTACCGGACCCCGTCGATCTCGACGACGCGCCATGCCTCGGGAACGCGCGCCAGTGCCGGGACCGGGTCGGCGTCCTCCTCATCGGACGCTGACGGACGGAAGTCGTCGATCTCGGGAAGGGTCAGCGGCAGGTCCTCGTCGGCGAGGGCGCGGAGTTCGCCATCAGGCCCGTGCAGGATGGGGATCGGCTCGCCCCAGTACCGCTGCCGGCTGAACAGCCAGTCGCGCAGCTTGTACGACACCGCCGGTGCACCATGGCCCTCGGAGACGAGCCACCGGGCGGTCTCCGCCTTCGCCGCCTCCACGCCCAGGCCATCGAGGAATCCGCTGTTGATGGCAGGGCCGTCGCCCAGGTAGGCGTCGCCGTCGAAGCCGTCCGTTGGCTGCACTGTGCGAATGATCGGCAGATCGAAGGTCTCGGCGAACTCCCAGTCGCGCTCGTCCTGGCCCGGCACCGCCATGATCGCCCCGGTCCCGTACCCCATGAGCACGTAATCGGCGACGAACACCGGGATCCGCTCACTCGTGGCGGGGTTGATGCAGTAGGACCCGGTGAACACCCCGGTCTTCTCCCTCTCGGCGAGCCGATCCCGGTCGGAGGTCGATTCGGCCCTCGTCCGATAGGCATCGACGGCCGCCGCGGGCGTCCCGTGGCCGCCGGTCCACGCGTCGGGCGTGCCGGCGGGCCATGCGCCCACGGTGAGATCGTCGACCATGGGGTGCTCCGGCGCGAGCACCATGTAGGTGGCACCGAAGATCGTGTCGTGCCGGGTGGTGAAGACCTCGATCGGTGCGTCGGCACCCTCCACGGGGAACCAGATGCGGGCTCCCTCACTCCTCCCGATCCAGTTGGTCTGCATCGCCTTGACCGATTCGGGCCAGTCGAGCAGCTCCAGGTCTTCGAGGAGTCGGTCGGCATAGGCGGTGATCCGCAGCATCCACTGCCGCAGCGGTCTGCGGTACACCGGGTAGTTGCCCCGGTCCGACAGGCCGTCCCGGGTCACCTCCTCGTTGGCCAGCACGGTGCCCAGGCCCGGGCACCAGTTGACCATCACCTCGTCGATGTAGGCGAGACGCCGGCCGTCGAGAAAGCGACGGCGCGCCGCCTCGTCGAACTCGGACCAGGGCTGGCCATCGGCATCAACCTCACCCGCCTCGAGGGCGGCGACCAGCTCGGCAATGGGACGAGCCTTGCCGGCATCGGGGTCGAACCACGAGTCGAACAGCCGCAGAAAGATCCATTGGGTCCACCGGTAGTAGTCGGGGTCGGTGGTGGAGAAGCAGCGCTCCCAGTCGTACGACAGGGCGAAGGACGTCAACTGACGGACGTAGTTGGACTCATTGCGCTGCGACGTGACGCGTGGATGCACCCCGGTCTCGACCGCGTACTGCTCGGCGGGGAGACCAAAGGAGTCGAACCCCATCGGGTGCAGGACGGCATAGCCACGCATCCGCTTGAAGCGAGAGAAGATGTCGGTGCCGATATAACCGACGGCGTGGCCGACATGGAGACCCTCGCCGGAGGGGTACGGGAACATGTCGAGCACGTACATCTTGGGTCGAGCCGGGTCGAAGTCGTCGTCGCCGGGGTTCGGCGTGCGATGGACGCGCTCATCGGCCCAGCGGGCCTGCCACTTCTGCTCGATCGCCTGGTGGTCGTACCGGTGCACGTCCGCTCCTGAGGGAGGGGCGGAGGATAGGCGTTGTCCTCGAACGCGCCCGCCTAGGCGCGTACTCGCCCCTCGCCCCTCGCTACTACTCGTGCAGGTCTGCCCCCGGGCCTTCCACATGGATACTGCGGTCGCGGTGCACGTGCCTTCCGGGTACCGGGCGGTGCCCGGGGTCGTCGATCAGCAGGCCGAACGCCTCTACGTGCAGGAGACTGGGACCATACGCGGTCGTCAGGTGCTCGGCGGTGAGCACCGTTTCGGGAGGCCCGGAGGCAACGACCCGGCCCGACAGCAGCAGCACGTGATCGGCCACCCTCGCTTCGGCGAGATCGTGGGTGCTGACGACCACCGTCCGGCCCAATCGATACTCGTCGTGGATGACGGCATCGATCCGCTCCGCCGATGGCATGTCCAGGCCGGACAGCGGCTCGTCGAGCAACAGGATGTCGTGGTCCTGGGCGAGACCCTGCGCCACCAGCACCCGCTGACGCTGGCCAGCCGACAGGCGCCCGTAGTGCCGGCCTGCGAGATCCCCCAGAGCCATCGCCGACATGGCCTGGTCGATGGCCCGCCGATCGGCAGCGCTGAACCGACGCCACATCCCCTTGCCGGCGTAGCGCCCCATCGCCACCACCTCGCCGGCGGTGACCGGAAGGGCTTCGTTGGCTTTGGTCGCCTGCATCACATAGGCCACGCCGGGTGCTCGCCCATTCTTTCGAACCAACTCCAGCCGCCCCGACGCCGGCTTCATCAGGCCGGCGATCGCGTTCAGCACCGTCGATTTACCCGACCCGTTCGGCCCGATCACGGCCGTGACCGCGCCAGAGGGGATGACGAAGGACGACTCGGCGAGGGCGACCGCCCGGCCGTAGGCGAGGACGAGCCGCTCGGCGACGACAGCCGGGGTCACTGACACGCCGGACACGTTCCCTCCACCTCGAGCGAATGTCCATCATGGATGAAGCCTGACTGGGAGGCCACCGCCCCGACGAGGGCCTCCAGTGACGCCTCCAGCTCATCGGGAAGGACCACGTCGGATACCCCCCCACACTCTCCACACACCACATGGTGGTGGTGGCCGGCCAGCCAGTCGGCGATCTCGTATCGCGTCACCCCGCTCGCATGGTGTGGCGCCACTACCCCGGCGTCGTGGAGCACGGTCAGTGTCCGGTAGATCGACGACAGCGGGACGCTCTCGAGCAGTCGATGGATCTCGGCCGCAGCAAGGGGTCCGTCGGCCCGACCGAGGAGACGAACCACGGCTCGCCGACCCGAAGTCAGGCGTTCGCCGCCAACGGCGAGGCGCTCGGCCACCTGCCTCTC
>DATKBG010000103.1:0-3880 GCA_035514255.1 Acidimicrobiia bacterium | reverse complement strand
TCGCGATTCGCAGGTTCGGCGCGCAGCGAATCGCGAATCGCGAATCGCGCTCCGAGGCCGAAGCGTGGAACCCCATCAGAACACCACCTTGAATGTCGCAATGACCAAGAGATTGATCAGGCCGAGGGGGACGAGCCACTTCCAGGCGAGCACCTGGAGCTGATCCTGGCGCATGCGGGGGAAGGTCCACCGCAGCCAGATCATGACGAAGACCAGCAGGGTCGCCTTGCCCAACAGGACCAGCGGTCCGATGAAGTCGAGCATCGCCGTCGGCACACCCGGCACGTAGTACCCGCCGAGGAAGAGCGTCGAGGCGATGGCGGCCATGGAGAACATCCCGACGTACTCGGCGAGGAAGAACATCGTGAACCGCAGCCCCGAGTACTCCGTGAGGTAGCCCATCACCAGCTCCTGCTCGGCGAACGGCAGATCGAACGGGGTGCGGTTGAGCTCGGCGAGGGCGGCCACCATGAAGATGCCGAACCCGATGATGTGGCCCTGAAGAATGTACGGGAGGGCGATGCCGACCTCGCCGAGGTGGAACAGCGGCTCGGCCTGGGCGGCGACGATGCCCCCCATCGACATGGTGCCGGCATGGATGACGACACCGACCACGGCCAGGATCAGCGGCAGCTCGTAGGCGATCAGCTGAGCCCCGGCCCGCAGTCCTCCGATGAGCGAGTACTTGTTGGCCGAGGACCATCCGGCCATGAGGACGGCGATGGTGGCGAAGGAACTGACGGCGATGGCATAGAAGATGCCGACGTCGAGGTCGCGGACGATGACCCGGGGACCGAAGGGAATGATGACGAGCACGGCAAAGGCCGACATGAGCATCATCGCCGGCGCCGCCTTGAACACCGGGCGATCGGCGTCACGGGGGATCAGATCCTCCTTCTGGAGGAACTTGACGCCGTCGGCGAGCGGCTGTGCCCAGCCCCACCGTCCCCCGGCGAAGTAGGGACCGATACGGCTCTGCATGTGAGCCGAGATCTTCAACTCGGCGAAAATGAACCCGAGGGCGATGGCGGGCACCACCAGGGCGACGATGAGGACCTTGAGGCCGAGGACCACCCAGAAGTTCGACAGGAGATCGGTCATCGGTCCACGTCTCCGAGCACGAAGTCGAGGCTGCCGAGGATGGCGATCAGATCGGGGATGACATGGCCAGGCAGCAGCCACGGCAGTACCGATAGGTTGGAGAACGACGCCGATCTGATCTTGAGGCGGTAGGGACCGCGGCCACCCTCGGAGACCACGAAGTACCCCATCTCACCCTTCGGGTTCTCGGCACGGACATAGATCTCGCCCTTGGGCACCTTGATGATGCGCGGCACCTTGGCCTGCAGTTCACCCGACGGCATGCCGTCGATCGCCTGGACGACGATGCGCGCCGACTGACGGATCTCCTCGAGGCGCACCCAATAGCGGTCGTAGGAGTCGCCGTTGACCCCGATCGGGACCTCGAAGTCGAGGTCGGCGTACGGCAGGTAGTCGCCGGTCTGTCGCAGGTCGAAGCCCACGCCGGACGCCCGCAGATTGGGGCCGGACACGCCGTACTCCAGGGCCTTGTCCTTGGGGATGATGCCGACGCCCTTGGTCCGCTGATGGAAGATCTCGTTGCCGAGCACCAGGTTCACCATGTCGTCGCACACCTGCTCCACCTTGGTCATCGCCGCCTTCGTATCGTCGAAGAAGCCGGCGGGCAGGTCCTGCGACATCTTCTTGGTGCTCGATCCGCCGCCGTAGGCCGGCTTGACGCCGCCGACGCGGTTGAAGTTGGGATGGAACCGCCCACCGGTGACACCTTCGATGAGGTCGAGCACTCGCTCACGCTCGCGCAAGGCGTGCATCAGGGGCGTGGCGGCGCCCAACTCGAGGGGGAACGAGGACATGAACACGAGGTGTGAGGAAATGCGCGCCATCTCGGTGAGAACCAGGCGGATGTACTGCGCCCGGGGTGGCACCTCGAGTTCGAGGAGCCGCTCGGTGGCGACCATGAACGGGATCTCGTTGGCGAAGCCGGACACCCAGTCGATCCGGTTGACCAGGGCGGTGATCTGCGGGTAGGTGCGTACCTCGGCGAGCTTCTCGTATCCCCGGTGCATGTACCCGATGACCGGGTCGACCTCGGTGATGACCTCGCCGTCGACCTTGGCGACGAGGCGCAGCACCCCATGGGTCGAAGGGTGCTGGGGCCCGAGGTTGAGGGTCATCTCGGGTGTCTCCAGCTCCACGGACACCTTGACTTCCGAGTGGTGCATGGCGGTGAGGTGCTGATCGGTCACGACTCGTCTTCCCCCTCGTCGTCAGCGTCGCCGTCCCCCGCCTCTGCGGCCCCCTCGTCTTCCCCCTCGTCGTCAGCGTCGCCGTCCCCCGCCTCTGCGGCCCCCTCGTCGTCCCCCTCGTCGTCAGCGTCGCCGTCGCCCGCCTCTGCGGCCCCCTCGTCCTCAGCGTCGCCGTCGCCCGCCTCTTCGTTCTCCTCGGAGGGCATTCCTTCGACGTCGACGGTGCCCGGCCACGGCTTCACCTCGCGGCTCAACAGCGGGAACGTCTTGCGGAGGGGATACCCCTCGAACTCGTCCGTGAGGTACAGATGCGTCAGTTGCGGATGGCCGTCGAAGATGATCCCGAACATCTCGGCGGCTTCCCGTTCGTGCCAGTTGGCGCCGCCGAAGGTGTCGACGAGGGTCGGGAGCACCGCATCGTCCTTGGGGAGGTCGGTGCTCAGCAGAACGAAGTTGCCGTCGAGGTCGCCCAAGCAGGAGATCACCTCGAACCGCGCCTCGACGTCACCGTCGGGCGGGTCACCGACCGCCACCTCCGACGACCAGTCGACCGCCGACAGCCAGGAGAAGAACGGGGCGTGCTCTTTGGCGGCGGCGTGGGCGGCGATCCAGCCGTCCCGCGAGACCCGAACCTTGGGGGTGGCGAAGTCGGCGGACCAGTCGTCGGAACCGACGATGCCAGCAAAGCGCTCGGCCACACCGGCGGCCGCAGCCGGGGCCTCAGACGGGCTCTCGGTCACGCCGGCTCCACTTCTCCTTGATGTTCTCGTCCTTGATCTTCTGCTGGAGGAGCACGATGCCCTCCATCAGCGCTTCGGGGCGGGGCGGGCAGCCGGGCACATAGATGTCGACCGGGATCACCTGGTCGACACCCTTGGTGACGCTGTAGGAATCCCAGTAGGGACCGCCGCAGTTGGAGCACGATCCCATCGAGATAACGTACTTGGGATCGGGCATCTGCTCGTAGAGCTTGCGGATCGCCGGCGCCATCTTGTCGGTGACCGTGCCCGCCACGATCATCAGGTCGGCCTGCCGGGGAGAGGCAGGCAACGGGATGATCCCGAACCGCATGAAGTCATACCGGGGACCCGATGCCGCCATCAGCTCGATGGCACAGCAGGCGAGGCCGAACTGGAACATCCACAGCGAGTACCGGCGTCCCCAGTTGAGCAGCCACGAGATCGGCTTCGGTGCCTCGAACCGATCTAGGACTCCCACTTGAGGACCCCCTTACGCGCCGCGTAGACGAGTCCGACGAGGAGGATGAGGACAAAGATCACCATCTCGACGAGGGCGAACAGGCCGAGCGAGTCGAGACGGATCGCCCACGGGAAGATGAAGACGGCCTCGATGTCGAAGATCAAGAACAGCAGGGCGAACACGTAATAGCGGATCTGAGTCTGGCTCCAACCTTCACCCACCGGGTCGACGCCGCACTCGTAGGACTGGTTCTTGATAGCCGACGGATTACTCGGGCGAAGCAGCGAACTGGCCCCCATGGCGATGACCACGAGGAGTATCCCGAACCCTGCGAAGACGGCGACTGTGATGTAGTCCTGGAAGTAGTCCGTCACGTCTTCCTCGGGGGGCCG
>DATKBG010000102.1:0-9657 GCA_035514255.1 Acidimicrobiia bacterium | reverse complement strand
GCGGGGAGGGCGATCGCTACGTGGGCCTCGCGACGCGTTTGGCCTCCCCCTCCGTCATCGGCCAAAGGCCGATGCCACCTCCCCCTACGGGGGAGGGGACCGCGTGGTGAGGCCCTTCTGCGGTCCCTCCCCCCGACGGGGGGAGTACCTGACGGCGGAGCCGTCAGGGGAGGGGGGAGGGCGATCGCGCAGCGGCCGTCCGGCGGGGTAGTACCTGACGGCAAGGACAATCCCATTCATAACGGCGGCCCCTCACTACTCTCCGAGCCGATCATCCTGAAGGATTCTGAGAGGGTCGCGCGCGAGTCGCGGCCACCTGGAAGGCACCAATGATTCGTTTGCGAGACGTCGAAAAGGTCTATGACGGCAGCACTGTTGCGGTCACCGACATCGACCTGGAGATCGACAAGGGCGAGTTCGTGTTCCTGGTCGGGCCCTCGGGTTCCGGCAAGTCGACCCTCATTCGCCTCATGCTCCGCCAGGAGGTCCCGAGCGGCGGTGACATCTGGGTCGCGGGCAAACAGATCAACAAGCTCCCCACCTGGAAAGTGCCCCTGCTGCGTCGTTCCATCGGCACCGTGTTCCAGGACTTCAAGCTGCTCCCCACCAAGACGGTGTTCGAGAACGTGGCGTTCGCCCTGGAGGTGATCGGCCGCCCCAAGAGTGTGATCCGAAGCCAGGTACCCCAGGTGCTGAAGCTCGTGGGTCTCGCCGCCAAGGCGGATCGGCTCCCCACCCAGCTGTCGGGTGGTGAGCAGCAGCGGGTGTCCATCGCCCGGGCGTTCGTCAATCGGCCGCTCATCCTGCTCGCCGACGAGCCCACCGGAAACCTCGACCCGGCCACTTCGGTGGGGATCATGCGCCTGTTGGATCGGATCAACCGCACAGGGACCACCGTGGTGATGGCCACCCACGATCACGCCATCGTCGACGCCATGCGACGCCGGGTCGTCGCCCTGGATCGGGGAAAGATCGTCCGCGACCAGCGTTCCGGCGCATACGGCGGCGGCGACGGGTTGGAGGACCTCCCCGAGATCGACTCCGACGACGGTCTCGACGGCTCCGACGCTTCCGACGTTTCCGACGAATCGAACGGGTCGGACTGATGCGGTTCCAGTACCTCGTCGAGCAGGCGCTGTCCAACCTGCGGCGCAACGTGCTGGTGGTGTTTGCCGCGGTCATCGCCGTCTTCGTCATGCTCACCCTGGTCTTCGCCACGATCGTCCTGCGGTGGTCGATCGACCGTGACATCACCATGTGGGACGACAACGTCCGGGTCATCGCCTTCCTCACCGATGAGGTTCCGATCAGCGAGGTGGACCGCCTCATGGCGGAGATCGAGCAGTGGGACGAGGTGGAGAGCGTCATCTACTTCTCGAAGGCCGAGGCGCTGATCGAGTTCCGTGAGCTGTTCGCCGACCAGCCATCGATGGTGGCGGTCGTCGAGTCGGATCCGTCCATCCTGCCGGCGTCGATCCGGATTAGACCCACCGAGGCTGCCGACTACAAGGAGATCAGTAACCAACTGGTCGCCGTCCCCGGCATCCAGAAGGTGTCGGCGGCGGACGAGGCGATCGATGCGCTGGTGCAGCGGTCGTCGCGCCTGCAGACGTTCGCCTTCTGGATCGTGGTCGTGCTCGGCGCCGCCGCGGTGGTGCTGATCGCCAACACGATCCGCATCGCCATCTTCGCCCGCCGTGACGAGATCGGCATCATGAAGCTGGTGGGTGCGGGCAACTGGTTCATCCGGATTCCATTCTTCCTCGAAGGCATGTTGGAGGGCCTCGTCGGTGCCACCCTCGCGGTGGCGCTGGTGTGGGCAGCGGCGCCGTCAATCGCCGAGCTGTTCTCCACCACGGTCGAGCCGGGTGCGCTCGTGGTGCCTTTCGACTTCTTGGTGCGCCAGGCGCTGCTGGTGCTCGGGTTCGGCGTGGGGACGGGCTTGCTCGGCTCCGCGTTCGGTATGTGGGGCTTCTTGAGGGACTGATGCGCCACCGCGGCGCCGTCGCCCTCGCCACCTGCCTCCTGATCGGGGCCGCCCCTCCGGCTGCCGCCGATCTCAACTCCGACCTCAACAATGTCCGCAACCGCATCCAGGTGCTCAAGGGACAGGCGGGGGAGACCCGCGGTGCTCGCACGGACGCGGCGAATGCCCTCCTCGATGCTGCGGCCGAACTCGAGGTGGCGGCGGCAGCCCTCGCCGACGCCGAGTCTCTGCTCGCCGCCACTGGCGCCGAGATCGCCGCTGCTGAGACGGTCATCAGCGACCTTCGCATTCGCATCTCCTATCGCGAGGCCACGGTGGCCGCCGTTCGCAGCCAGCAGGCGAACCTGCTGGAGAAGGTGCAGCAGCGGGCCGTCGAGATGTACATGTCGGCGAGCGAAGCGGCGCGGTTGCCGACGCTCGAGTCCGATGTGGCGGAGGCTCGGGTCGGGATCGCTTACGCCTACCGCATTCAAGAGGCGGCCGACCTCGATCTGCACAACTACGAGGCGCTGGAGTTCCAAGCCAATCGCGAGGTGCAGATCCTCACCGACGACCGCACCTCCCTGGAGGAGACCGTTGCGGTACTCGAGGAGCGCCGGGCCGAGCAGGACGCGCAGCGGGCGATCGTGGCTGCTCAGGCGGAAGTGGTCCGGCAGCAGGTGGCGGCTCAGCGGGCCGAACTGGACCGGATCGAGCGTGAGATCGCCGTCATCGAAGGCGAGATCGCCTCGCTGGCGCGCGAGGAGGGGCGGATCCGTGCGGTGCTCGCCGCTGAGCAGTCGGGTTCAGGCTCGGCGCCCGGGATCCTCATCCGGCCGGTTCCCGGTGCGGTGACCAGCGGGTACGGATATCGGACCCACCCCATCTACGGCGATCAACGACTCCACACCGGCTGGGACATGACCGCCGGATGCGGGGTGCCGATCAAGTCGGGCGCATCGGGCCGAGTGATCCTGTCGGGCTGGTACGGCGGCTACGGCAACACGATCATCGTCGACCACGGCGGCGGCATGGCCACGCTGTACGCCCACCAATCGTCGCTGGGCGCCTCCTACAACCAGCAGGTGTCGGCTGGCCAGACCATCGGCTGGGTGGGAACCACCGGCCTGTCCACCGGCTGCCACCTCCACTACGAGGTCCGCATCAACGGCAACCCGGTGAACCCAACGCCGTATATGTAGCGAGCCTTCGGCTCGCAGCGTGCAGCCTGCAGTGCTCGCCTCTCTCCCCCCGGAGGGGGGAGTACCGCCGAAGGCGGGGAGGGGGGAGGGCTGACGCGCAGCGACCGTCCAGAGCGTAGAAAGCCTCAGATCGCCGGCACCGGTGACCACAGGTCGATTCGAGTCAGCCCATCACGCTGCTCCGGACCTGTCGGGCCCTGCTGATGTCGCTCAAGTGTCTCTCTCCCTGACCGATAGTTGGGATAGGTCGAATTTCGACCACAAGACCTGGTGTCTGCGTCATCGCCTTGGGCATTCTTTGAGCCCACTCGATCCCGCCTTCTACAGGACCCGGATCGAAAGGATCAGTTATGAAATGCCTACGGCAACTCGTTGGCGCGGCGCGGACCCATCGTCGCCGTGCTTCGACACTCACGGCACTGATCGCTTTGCTTTCCAGCGGTCTGTTGTTGGCACCCAATGCCGCGACCGCGGCGCCGCTCGACACGGCGTACAGCTCCGCGACCTCTCTCACCATCACAGAAGTGCTCTCGCTCGACGCTGAAGGCGATCCGGAAGCATGGTTTGTGTTCAAGATGGGGCCAGCGATCATCGCAGGCCACGTCTCGTGGGGCGGCGCCGAGGGCGTCTTCGACGACCTGTGGGACATCTCACCCGGCGACGAGATCGCCATTACTCGCCGGGCGGGCTCGGGCGCGGGCTCGGCGCCCGAGATGCCCGCGGTCCTCATCCGGCCGGTTCCCGGTGCGGTGTCCAGCGGGTACGGATACCGGACCCATCCCGTCTATGGTGGCCAGCGGCTCCATACCGGTTGGGACCTGAGGGCCGGATGCGGGGTGCCGATCAAGTCGGGTGCGTCGGGCCGGGTGGTCCTGTCGGGCTGGTACGGCGGCTACGGCAACACGATCATCGTCGACCACGGCGGCGGCATGGCCACGCTGTACGCCCACCAATCGTCGCTGGGCGCCTCCTACAACCAGCAGGTGTCGACCGGTGAGATCATCGGCTGGGTGGGCACCACCGGCATGTCCACCGGCTGCCACCTCCACTACGAGGTCCGCATCAACGGCAACCCGGTGGACCCAACGCCGTACATGTAGCGAGCCTTCGGCTCGCAGCGTGCAGCCTGCAGTGCTCGACTCTCTCCCCCCTACGGGGGGAGTACCTGATGGCGGAGCCGTCAGGGGAGGGGGGAGGGCTGACGCGCAGCGACCGTCCAGAGCGTATGAAGCCTCAGATCGTCGGCACCGGCGGCCACAGGTCGATCTGGGTCAGCCCGTGGATCCCGAGCGTTTGTGAGAGTTCACCACAGTGGTAGGTGTCGTGCGCGAGCAGCCGCATCAGCACCGACTGACGGTTGTGGAGCTGGATGCCCTTCGGCGTCGGGCGCTCGAACTCCTCGGCGAGCATCTCCGGACTCCACCGCTCCAGGCAGCCGTCGACGATCGCCCACGAAGCGGTGAGCGCGGCGACCAGCTCGTCGGCGCTGCGCGGCGTGTCCAGGTCGTCCTCCCAGCCATACCCGGTGACCACCTCAGGAAATGGCGTGTCTTCGGCCCCCGGTTCGCCGAAGACACCGCACAGCCAGTACACCCGGGCACCTGCAAGGTGAGCCACCGTCGCCCAGATCGGATCGCGCTCCGGGTCGGGTCGCAGTGCGAGCTGCTCTGGGGTCATCGCCGCGATGACGTCGACGATCGCCTGGTTGTAGGCATCCCAGCCGCGGTAGAAGGGCCGGACGGATTGGTGGTCTGAGGTCATGGCGGCGATTGTTACCGAATCCGGCCGCGACTGTCGGACCTAACCTCCCGAGCATGGCCACGAAGATCATCGCCACCAATCGGCGCGCCCGCTTCGACTTCGAGTTCGTCGAGACCTTCGAGGCGGGCATGTCGCTGCTCGGCTCCGAGGTGAAGAGCCTGCGCGAGGGCAAAGCCGATATCAAGGATGCCTACGCCGCGGTGCGCGACGGCGAGATGTGGCTGTACGGGCTGCACATCGCGCCGTACCAGTTCGCCCGCGACGGTGGCCACGAGCCCGAGCGTGACCGGAAGCTGCTGCTGCATCGGGCGGAGATCGACCGGATCGCCAGCAGTCTCGCCGAGAAGGGACTGACCCTGGTGCCGATCAAGCTCTACTTCAAGGACAGCAAGGCCAAGGTCGAGCTCGGCCTTGGCCGGGGCAAGAGCAAGTACGACAAGCGTGAAACCATCAAGCGCCGCGAAGCCGACCGCGAGATGCAGCGTGCCATTCGTCACAAAGGGCGGGAGTAGAAAACAGATAGGTCATTCAGGACTTCCTTCGACGCGATGGGCGCGGCGCTCGCGAGCCGCGAATAACGTACCGCGGATAGGCGTTGTACTCTGTGTAAGCGCCACCAAGCGCACCCATACGGGGGTGACTGGTTTCGACTCTGATGGTCGAGGCGCCGGAAGCGAGCCGAGGTCCCCGGAGTCCTCGTTAAAGAGCCGGGAAACAAATACGTGCCGAAGATAACTTCGCACTGGCTGCCTAACTAAAGCAGCTCGTTCGCCCGGAGGGTGCCCCCCTCGCCGGATCCGAGCGTCACAATGGGGGAGGCTCCCGCCGGGGTTCCGGGACCGGCGGGCTGAGACACTTCCGGATACGGCATCGGATCGCCTGCCGACAGGGTCCGACTGCCCGACAATCACTGTCGGATGCGCTCGGAGATGCCGGCACCAACATCGCAGAGGACCGGGGTTCGACTCCCCGCACCTCCACAACAATTGCGGCCCCCACTTAGGGGGTCGCAGCTGTTTGCGATCCGCTGCGCGCCGATCTCAGTTCCTTGGCGCGCTCCTTCATCGCAGCGCGTTCCTGGGCGGTTCAGCCGTCGGCGGCGGTTCTCCTGTGCCTTTCCCCCGTCGACAAAGGGCGGCCAACGGTGTCGCCGTGATCGTCCCGGCTCGATCCAGGGGCGCCAGGCCCGCGAGCCCCGGGTCCGGCGTGCGGCGGGTCAGTCGGACGACCACATCGACCGGTGGATCTTCCACCCGTCGACCGTCTGCGCCCAGATCGTCATGTGGTTTCCGGCGGACTGAGGACCGTCGCCCATTCGGAACCGGCCGACTTCGGTGGCGTACTGCCCGTCGGCGCTCACATGGAGTTCTGTCGTCTCGAGGGTGAGCCTGTTGGGCGACGCTGCCCAATGCTGCGCAACGCTCACGCGTCCTTCAAGGGTTGGGGTGCCGGGCAGAAAGACGCGGGCCACAGTCGTGTAGGTGGATTCGGCTGTGTCGGCGTCGCCGTTCTCGACGGCCCGTTCGAGTCTCTTGAGGGCTCGCTCGATTGCCACTCCGACCAGATGAGTGTGGCTGTCAGTGAACTCGGGGTCGCGGTCGAGCGCCGCGCGGTAGCTCGCTGCCGCCTCGTCGTAAAGGCCCTGGCGCTGCCGGAGGAGTCCGATGCAGTCGTGGGCGCGTGGCTCCTGTGGGGCCCGGTCGAGATAGGCGGTGAAGTGGCGTTCCGCTTCGTCGAGGGTGCCAGCTTGGAGTGCCACCTGGCCGAGCCACAGGCGAGCAGGCACAAATTCCGGGTCACGCTCGAGTGCTCGCTCGAATTGCGCCCGTGCTTCGGCAGGCTTACCGAGGTTGTGCAGGTATCGGAGACCCAGGTAGGTGGGGAGGTAGGGATCGCTCGGGTATCGCTCGGCGAGGTCGGTGAAGATCGCGATCGCGTCGTCGACCCGTGGCTCCCACAGGAAGGCGTGGAACGCGTCCACCATGAGCCCCTCGTCGTCTGTCACCACCTCCCGGTGGGCGCGCGCCTGCTCGAAGTACTCACCCCGGTCTACAGGATCGGACATCCCTCCTCGGTGAAGATAGGCGAGCACGAAGGTGGGGTCGGCGGCGATTGCCGCATCCAGAGCAGCCACCGCACGCCGGCTCTGATACTGAAACGCCATCATTCGCCCGACCTGGAAGTAGCGCCGCGCCTCCTCTGATCGGGTCGTGACTGGAAGGTGACCGGGCAGTTCCCGGGTGGCGGTCATTGGTCGATCGTAGAGAGCGGGAGGGGCTCACACCAGGCTGTCATGCAAACGTGCCCCTCGTCGCCCTTACCGGGGTGAGAATGCCGAGTGTGGAGCGTGAGCAAACATTCCTCCAGTTCGCTCGATCTGTGGAGCCGGCCCTTCGGGCAGCCCTGGTCGGTCGGTTCGGGAGAGACCGCGGTCTCGAGGCGCTCAACGACGCCCTGGTCCATGGCTGGAAGCACTGGGATCGAGTCAGCCGGATGAGCAATGCGCCGGGGTATCTGTACCGCGTAGGGGAGAGGGCTGCCAGACGGCGTCGCCGGCCACTCGATCGGCTGCCTGCGGCCCCCCAAGCGCGCCAGCCCTGGGTGGAGCCGGGCCTCTGGCGCGCCTTGCGATCCCTGTCACCACGGCAACGGGAGGTCGTTCTGCTGGTGGAGGCGCTGGAGTGGACTCAACGCGAGGTCGCCGAGCTCCTGGGAATCAGACCGGCCTCCGTTCAGACTCACTTGGCCCGTGGTTTGGAGCGATTGCGGGCGTCCCTGGGAGTGAGCGATGAGTGAACTCGGCCGGGAATTGCGTCGCGCCTTGGAGACGGTCGCCCCGCCTACCGACCTGCGCCAGATCACTGCTCACGCGCCGGCCTTGCCGTTCGGGAGAGTGGGTCGTGTCCTCGTCTCCGTGGCAGGAGTAGCCGCCCTGGTCGGGCTGACGGTCGTGCTCCTCGCCCGGGATGACGACGACCAGGCGTCGGTTACGACGACGTCTTTGCAGGCTCCGACCACCACATTGGTCTCAACGCCACCCGCTTTCATCACCTCTCCCTTGCGAGGTGAGTGGCATCTCACGCATCCCGACACCGGTGAGCTGCTCGTCGTGGTCAACGACATGATCTGGGATGGCGCCGCGTTCTACATTCTGACGAGGCTGGGGTTCGGCGACCACGTCATCTGGCGGTCCACCGATGGTTTGGAATGGGCGCGCCATCGGACGATCGCCGAGGCGGGGGAGCTCGGCATCACGGGCGTCTTCAGCGGGCCGACCGAACTGATCTCTTTCAACGGGAGACTCATCGCCGCCGGAAATGCCAACGGTCGGGCTACGGCGTGGATCGACGACGGGTCGTCGCCCTGGCGGAGCGTGGATGTGGGTGAGGGTGCCGTGATGAGCCTGGTGAGCCACGAGGGCCAACTCATCGCCCAGGTGGCCTCTCCCTTCGACTCGGCGGTACCTGAGGTGGTGAACAGCAAGCCATCCGTGTGGTCTTCCGGAGATGGCGAGCATTGGGTTCGAGTTGCGGCTGACGAGGTGTTCGGGGAGACGACCTGGACATCGGACCTGGTGACTGGCCCGTCGGGACTGCTCCTCCTCGGGTTTGCGACGGACCCGGAGGACTTCTTCAGCCGGTTGACCGGGGTCTTCCGCAGCGAGGATGGCACGACTTGGTCGCGTGTTGAGGCCTCGGGCCTCGAGATCAGCGCGCTCGATCCGAGTCTGCTGACGGGCGGTGAATTCGGGTACGCCACCGTCGGCCACGACTCGACCGTCTATGCCTCGCGAGACGGGATCGCATGGTCATCCATCGGCGGCGTGCCCGAATCGAATCTGCCCCAAGGCACCGTGGCGCCCCTCGGATTGGGGCTCTTAGAGGGAAGGCTGGTGCTGGTAGGGGGAGAGAACTTCCTTCCTGAGGGCGCCGAGTTCAACACCGCCCGCCCCGGCGTCTGGTCATACGCGGGCGACGGTTCGTGGAGCGAGATAGAGCTCCCGTGGCGCGATGGCCCCGGGATCGCCTATGAGGTCGTCGTAGGAGGCGGCGTGATGGTTGTACTCGGGGAGGTCCAGGGAAGGGAGCACTGGGCGCTGCTTGTCTTCGTCGCCGATCGAGGGGATTGAGGGTACGCGACCCGACCCGATCCGCCTCTACTTCGCCGCTCGCTTTGACCAGCGTGATCGCCCAGACTGGAAGCGCTGCCACGGCCGGGGCTCACTCGACTAGCGCGGCGATCTGGCCGATACTTCTCGTGGCTGGCGAGTTAGCCGCAAGGCCCTCGTCGGAAGTACGCCCCGGATTGGCTACGAGTTCGTAGTCCCGGGGCCTCTGCGCGTTATGGGCTGCGCGTGTAGGCGATGACTACCCCACGGACCCGATGAGCGACTCGCGCCAATGTGGAGCGAACCCTTCGTTCCCGTCGGCCATATCCTCTCCCGTCCCACTCCCGATATCTGAGCGAAGAACCCGCCGAGGTGGCTCAGAGGGCCGGGACCACGAACTCCTTGTGCGCCTCCTCGATGAGCCGGGCCGGGTCGGGCGATAGCCGGCCTCGGCCGGCAGACTCGTAGTAGGTGCGGTCCGCCGCCTCGAAGTCCCCTTCGTGGGCCAGCAGCCACACGAAGCGGTCGGTCTCCGGGTTCGACCAGGCACCGATGATCTCAAAACCGAACTCCGCTCGTAGCGGCACCACCCCCGCACGCCATTGGTCGACGAACTCCTC
>DATKBG010000101.1:0-3393 GCA_035514255.1 Acidimicrobiia bacterium | reverse complement strand
CAGGCGGCCTCATCACGCGGTCCCCTCCCCTGAAGGGGGAGGTGGCAGCGACCGCAGGTCGCTGACGGAGGGGGAGGCCAAGCGCGTCGCGAGGCCCACGAAGGGTCAGCCCTCCCCCCTCCCCGCCCCTCGCGTCGCGCCCGGCGGTACTCCCCCCTTCGGGGGGAGGGACCACAAAAGGGCACTTTCGCGCGGTCCCCTCCTCTGCAGGGGGAGGTGGCAGCGACCGCAGCCCGCTGACGGAGGGGGAGGCCAAGCGCGTCGCGAAGCCCTACTCGCTACTTCCTCAGGGCCTCCCCGATCCGCAGGGCCCACTCCTCCGTCATGGCGCCGACGGGGTCGTCGAGGTTCCGGAAGTCCTCGGGGTGGAGGGGATCGCAGCGGGTGATCGACACCGGGTGGCGCTGCAGCTTCTTGTCCTCGAGGCCCATGACGCCGCCGCTGCCGGTTATCGCGACCGGCACCAGCGGAGCACCCGACTTCACGGACAACCACGCAGCGCCCCGCCGCGGCCACTCATCGCCCCAGGCAGCCACCCGGCGGCCCTCGGGGAACATCGCTACGGCTCCACCGGCAGCAAGTTCACCGAGCGCGGTTCGCATCGCCGACAGGGGGATGCCGGTCCTGGTCAGCGGGATCGACCCGAACCACAGGAGCAGGGTGTCGAACGCCGTGTTTTGGCCGAACAGCTCGTCGAGGGCGAGGAACCGAACCGGACGCTCGACAGCCATGGTGACCACGAGCGGATCCACATGGGACAGATGATTGGCGGCGACGACCACCGGACCCGCCGGCAGTGGCGGGCCGGAGACTTCGAAGTCGGCCCACCAGCGAGCGACAGCCCGCACGGCGGGGATGGCCTCCCGCAGCGTGACGAACGCGCCGGCCGGGAAGCCGGGGCTACGACGAGGTTCCAAGGTCCGAAAGGAGTGCGGTGAACGCCAGTTCGGGACGCTGGTTGCGTTCCAACGACTCGATCGCCTCGAGTACCCGACCGGCGTCGGCGACAGCCCGCGCCGCCGACCTCCCGGCGAAGTCCGTGCCGGGCACGTCGCTATTCCGTACCGGACCGCCGAACTGGGCCACCGCGGCATCGCGGTACCACGAGGCGAGGATCTCCAGACCCCCCCGGTGGAGGGCGATCACCGCCCTGCGCCGCTCACGGTCATGCCGTTCCTGCATCGCCTTGGTGTCGTAGCCCTCGGTGCGGGCCTGCTCGACCTGCGCCTCCTGAGACTCAGTTAGACCTTGGACCAGCGGTTCCACCGCCGCCACCAACTCCCCGGCCAGACGAACTGCACCGCCCGCGGTCCCGTCGATCCGCTTGGGCACCCCCAACCAGGCCTCGCGGAAGCGGGCCACCTCGGGGCGCGTGGCCAGCGTCAACGCCAGCCCCGGCCGGCCCCCCGATGCGGTGGCGGCGCCCCGCGCCTGCGTCTCGGCGATACCGTTCGCTACCAGGCCGTCACCGATCTGGCCTTCGGGAACCCGGCCGAATACGACCACGCGACAGCGGCTGGCCACCGTTGGCGGCAAATCGGACTCCGACTCGGCCACGAGGAGAAAGATGGTGGTGGCCGTCGGCTCCTCGAGCGTCTTGAGGAGTGCATTCGCCGCCTCGTCGTTCATCAGCCCGGCATCTTCGAAGAGGAATACCTTGCGATCTGCTTCGACGGGCATGCGTACTGCCCGGGCAACTGCCTCCCGGGCCCGATCCACTGTCAGGGCGGTCCGGCCGTCGGGCTCGACGACCTCCAGGTCCGGGTGATTGCCATCCATGACCCTGCGGATACCGGAGGGATCCTCACCGCAAAGCAACGCAGCGGCGAAGCGTCGCGCCACCGTGGCCTTACCGACGCTGGCCGGGCCGAGGAACAGATAGGCGTGGGACGGCCGCTCCAGGTCGGCGCGCAGATTCCCCAGTACGGCCTCGTGGCCAATGACGTCGCCAAACGGCGTCACCACCGTCGCTCCAGTTCGGCGAGCACCGCCTCGACCACGTCGTCGAGGGGATCACGTGCATCGACGATCACGAACCGCTCGCTCTCCTCCGCGGCGAGGGCATCGTACGCAGCAGCCACTCGCTGCTGGAGGGCGATGCCTTCACTCGAGATCCGATCGGCCCCGTCCTCGCGCTCCAACCCGCTCTCGGGCTCCAGACGAAGCAGCACCACGACCTCGGGCCACACACCTCTCAAGCCCACCTCGTTCACCTGCCGCACCAGGTCGATCCCGAGACCGCGGCCACCTCCCTGATAGGCGAGAGACGAGTACACCGACCGATCCGACAACACGGTCCGTCCCTCGGCGAGCGCCGGGCCGACCAGCTCGGTGACCAGTTGGGCACGGGCGGCGGCAAAGAGGAGCGCTTCGGCCCAGTCGTCGACGTGCCCGGGATGATCGAGCAGGACGCTTCGGAGGGCTTCCCCGACGTCGGTACCCCCGGGCTCCCTCACCACCATCGTCCGCCAACCGGCCGCCTCGAGCCCATCGGCGACCCGGCGGCATACGGTCGACTTCCCCGCCCCGTCGATTCCCTCGAAGGCGACGTATCGGACCGTCATGCCTCGTCCTCGGAGTCGAGCCCGTCGGGTGCGTCGATCCCGCTGACGGCTCGCTGGTGGGTCTTCAAGGCGGTCGTCGCCGCCGACACGGTCGGGCTCTCGCCGCCGATCTTGCCGAGGGCGATCAGATTGGCGCGAACCCGCCACAGGGTGACGACGCCGCCGAACAGCATGGTGAGCCCACCGACGAACAGGACCATGCGGCGACCGTCGCCGAGGAGCCCCGGCAGCCAGCCCTGGAACAGGCGGGCCAGGGGAAGGGCGAGCATCATCGCAGTCAGCAGCCCGATCCGCATGAGCGAGAACAGGGCGGCGAAGGCACGGCCACGAACCTCGTCCTCCGCCTGCTCGTGAAGATGGGCGAACCCGAGGACGTACGCCGAACCGGCGCCAAATCCCATCGCCCCGATCCAACCGACGGCCCCGAACAGGGAGGTGACGAACGCCGCGGCGGCGAGCGAAGACCCGGAGAGGATCAGCGCGAGGGCGAACAGGATGTCCTTGAACTGGAACCGGGTGGCGAAGATCGTCACCATCACGATACCGAGAGCCGCACCGAGGCCGAAGGCGGCGAGCAGGGCGGGGAACCCGGCGGCGCCGGTCATGAGAACGTCGCGGGAGAACGGCTTGCCGAGAACGACGACGATCCCGCCACCGGCAAGCGCCACCGTCATGGCGAGCACCACGCTGCGGACGCGCTTGTGTTTCGCCACGAAGGCGACGCCTTCCTTGAAGTCGATGACCGCCGCCATCGGATGCCATCGCCCCCGTCCGTCCTTGGGGCGCCGTCGCTTCGCGGAGGGGAGGGACGGCAGGGTGGTGAGGATGG